>JAISRI010000221.1 GCA_031273735.1 Helicobacteraceae bacterium | reverse complement strand
AGCGCGATCTTGATTGGATCGAAAAATGACGGCGAACCCATAAAAGCTCCTTATTCATTAGGTAAAGGTAAAAAGCAAAAAGCTTGCCAAAGATACCAAAACTTGACTTTACGCGGTTTTTACAAAAGAACGCGATCGCCCTATACATTTGCCTCCTAACATAGCTCTATTCCAAAAAGGAGGAATGTAATGAAGTTTTCAAAAGTTGCGACGGCGTTTTTAGCCGCCTCGCTTATTTGCCCGTTTGCCGCGGAAGCGGCGGCTAGTTTCGATTCGTCGAAAAAGATTATCGTCGTTTCGCGCGAAGATGGTTCCGGCACTCGCGGCGCGTTTATCGAGTTGCTTAAGATCGAGGTTAAAACCCCCGACGGCAAACGTAAAGATACGACGACAAAAGAGGCGATAATCGCCCGTCAAACCGACGTTGTAATGACGACCGTCGCGCAGAACAAATACGCGATCGGCTATATCTCGTTGGGATCGCTTAACAAGACGATCAAGGCGGTAAATATAGACGGCGTTAAAGCTACCGCCGAAAACGTTAAAAACGGGACGTATCCTATCTCGCGCCCGTTTAACATCGCGACAAAAGGCGAACCTAGCACTTTGGCGAAGGATTTTATAGATTTCATCTTTTCCGCGCAAGGGCAGGCGGTCGTAGCTAAAAGCTATGTGGCGATCAAAGATAAATCGGAGGCATACGAGTCCAAAAAATTGACGGGGCGACTTGTCGTAGCGGGTTCCTCTTCGGTAACGCCCGTAATGGAGAAACTAAAAGAGGCGTATGTCGCGCTTAATCCGCAGGTCAAAATCGAGATACAGATGAGCGACTCCTCGGCGGGTCTTTCAAGCGCGATCGCAGGAACGTGCGATATTGGTATGGCAAGCCGCGATTTGAAAGATAGCGAAAAGGCGCAGTTACAATCCGTATCGATCGCCATCGACGGGCTTGCCGTGATTGTCAATAACGGTAACCCCGTCGCTAAATTAACGCAAGACGAGGTCAAATCGATTTTCACGGGCGCCGCTACTAAGTGGAGCGAACTTATCAAGTGAGGACTTTTCGAGAAAAGTTTATGAGCGCCGTATTTTTAATATCGGCGCTCGCCTCCATATTCGCGGTGGGGCTGATCTGCGTTTTTTTATTCGCAAACGGCATTCCCGCGATGTGGAAGATCGGGTTTGGCGAGTTTTTACTTGGAACGGAATGGTCGCCCTCGGACGAACCCGCGCTATTTGGCATATTCCCGATGATCGTCGGTAGCCTATACGTAACGGCGGGAGCGCTCGTAATAGGAGCGCCAATCGGCGTTCTATCCGCCGTGTTTTTAGCTCGCGTCGCTTCCAAGAAAATCTACAGGGTCGTAAAGCCTAGCGTGGATCTATTGGCGGGCGTTCCGTCGGTCGTATATGGATTTTTCGGTATGGCGGCGATCGTGCCGTTTGTAGATAACAGCGTATTAGCCGCTTCTATTTTGCTGGGCATTATGATCTTGCCCACAATAGTAGCGATCGCCGAAAGCGCTATCCGAGCCGTTCCAAACCACTATTATGAAGGGTCGCTAGCTTTAGGCGCGGGACATTACCGCAGCCTATTTTTCGTGTTGCTTCCCGCCGCGAAATCGGGGGTTTTAGCCGCCGTGATACTTGGCGTAGGACGCGCTATCGGCGAAACGATGGCGGTGATTATGGTAGCGGGAAATCAGGCGCGAATGCCTACGTCGCTTATGGAAGGAGCGCGAACGCTCACGGCGAATATCGTCTTGGAAATGGGATACGCGGCGGAACTGCACCGCGAAGCGCTGATCGCTACGGGAGTGGTATTGTTTGTCTTTATCCTAATAATCAATTTGAGCTTTTCGGTTCTTAAAACGAGGTCGAAAATATGAGATCGCAAAGAGCTAGCGAAAGGTTTATGGCGATTATTACTTGGGTCTCGGCGTGCGTTACCTTTTGCGCTTTGCTATACATTGTAGGCTTTATACTCGTAAAAGGCATTCCGTATATTAAACCGTCGCTTTTTGAGTTGAACTACAACAGCGAGAACGTTTCGCTAATGCCGGCGATGATCTCGACCGTGATGATCACGATCTTTTCGCTTCTTATCGCCATTCCGTTAGGCGTTTTTTCGGCTATTTACCTTGTAGAATACGCAAAACGCGGAAACAGAGCCGTATCGTGCGTTCGCGTTACGACGGAGACGCTTTCTGGTATTCCGTCGATCGTATACGGGCTTTTTGGAATGTTGTTTTTCGTTACTTTTTTGGGTTGGGGCTTTTCGTTGATCGCGGGGGCTTTCACGCTTGCGATTATGATTTTGCCGTTAATTATGCGAAGTAGCGAAGAGGCGTTAAAAGCCGTGCCTGACGCTTACCGCGAAGGGGCTTTCGGGCTTGGCGCGGGTAAGTTGCGCACGGTTTTTAGAATCGTCTTGCCCGCCGCTATGCCCGGTATCGCCGCGGGGATTATTCTTGCGATCGGGCGTATCGTAGGCGAGAGCGCCGCGTTGATCTACACGGCGGGAACGGTGGCGCAGATACCTTTAGATCCTATGCAATCGGCGCGAACGATGTCCGTGCATATGTTTGCGCTTTCGGGCGAAGGACTGCATATAAACGAAGGATACGCTACGGCTGTTATCTTGCTGATCGTCGTAGTATTGATCAACATAGCCGCGTCGAGAATCGCAAAACGATTGGGGAGCAAAGGGTGAGAAACTGTTTTGAAATCAGGGAGTTAAATCTTTATTACGGCGGCTTTCACGCGCTAAAAAAGATTGAAATGGATATTAAAGAGGGCGAAATAACGGCGTTTATAGGACCGTCCGGTTGCGGCAAATCAACTCTGCTTAGGACGCTAAATCGTATGAACGATCTTATCGAGGGCTGTAAAATTACAGGAGAAACGCGGCTTTTTGGCGAGGATATTTACGCGAATATGGACGTTAATATACTAAGAAAGCGAGTTGGTATGGTCTTTCAAAAGCCCAATCCGTTCCCTATGAGCGTATACGACAATATCGCTTTTGGGGCGCGAACGCACGGCGTAAAACGCCGCGCCGAACTAGACGAAATCGTAGAAACTTCGCTAAAAAACGCCGCTATGTGGGAGGAGGCGAAGGATAGATTGTTTGAATCCGCGCTTAGTCTTTCGGGCGGGCAACAGCAACGCCTTTGCATAGCGCGGGCGCTCGCCGTTTCGCCGGAGGCGCTACTTTTAGACGAGCCTACCAGCGCGCTTGATCCGATCTCTACGGGCAAGATTGAAGAGTTGCTACTCGAGTTAAGCGAGCGATACAGCATCGCGATTGTAACGCACAATATGCAGCAGGCGGCGAGAATTAGCGATAAAACCGTCTTTTTCCTACTTGGAGAGGCGATAGAACAGGGCGCGACGGAAGAGGTTTTCGCCAGACCCAAAGATAAACGAACTGAAGATTACGTTACGGGGAGATTCGGATGATACGAAGTCGATTTGAAGAGCAACTAACGGAGCTAAACAACGATCTAATCGAGATGGGCAAGTTGATCGAAAACGCTATAGCAAAGGCGAAGAAGGCGTTAGAGGAACACGACGCGATATTGGCGCAAGAGGTGATTGAGGGCGACGATCGAATCGACGATATGGAAAAGCGAATCGAAAGCCTTTGCTTAAAGATACTGTTAAGGCAGCAACCTGTAGCGCGGGATTTACGCGCCGTTTCCGCCGCGCTGAAAATGATCACCGATATGGAACGCATAGCCGATCACGCCGCCGATATAGCCGAGCTTTGCGAATATCTGGCGGATAAGAAATATCTTAAAGAGCTAAGCCGCATATCGCAGATGGCGGAAGCGACAAAAAAGATGGTCGCCGCCAGCGTGGACGCTTTCGTAAAGGGCGATAGCGAAACGGCAAATAGCGTGATCGCCTACGACGACACGGTCGATAACCTTTACATTGCGGTAAAAATGGATATGATCGAGCTTGTGCATAAGGATATAAATAACGGCGAACAGTGCTTTGATCTTTTGCAGATCGCCAAATATTACGAGCGCATAGGCGATCACGCGGTTAATATCGCCGAGTGGGCTATATTCTCGATTAGCGGAAAGCATAAGGAGGCGCAAGTTATCTGATATGGGTAAAAAGGCGCAAACAATTTTTATGGTAGAAGACGACGATAATATACGCGAAATGGTTATGTATGCCCTTTCGTCGGTGGGATTTAAGACGGAAGGTTTTGACGATTACGGCGGTTTGAAAAACGCTATGATTAAAACGACGCCGTCTTTGATTTTATTGGATATTATGTTGCCAAAAGAGGACGGCGTTTGGATATTAAAAAAGCTAAAAGAATCCGAAAAAACAAAAACTTTACCGATAATTATGCTTACAGCTAAAGGCGCGGAGCTAGATCGTATAAAAGGGCTTGATCTAGGCGCGGACGATTACATCACAAAACCATTTTCAGTTTTAGAGGTTATTTCGCGTATAAAAGCCGTGCTTCGCAGAAGCGAAACGTCGGATAGATCAAACGAGCTTGCGATCGGATCGCTCGTTTTGCGCAACGATAGCCGCGCCGTTTTTTTAGACGACAAAGAGATCGTTTTAACCTATAAAGAGTTCGAGCTACTTAGCTGTTTGATGAGAAACGTCGGGATCGTCTTAACGCGCGATACGCTTTTAGAACAGGCTTGGGGATTTGATTTTATAGGAACAAGCCAAAGCCGAACCGTCGATATGCACGTTAAATCTTTGCGGCAAAAACTAGGCGACGCTGGCGATATGATCAAAACCGTCCGCAACGTAGGTTATAAGATACGAGAAAAGTCGTGAGGAGACGAATATACGTTAATATGACGATCTTGGCGATCGCCACAATTTTAATGCTTTCTATTGCGCTATGCCTAGCCTTTTATAACGGATATTCTAAAGAGGCGCGAAACGAGTTAAAACTCTTCGCGGCGACCTATGAGAACGCGAGCGCCAAAGAGGCTATCAAAGAGCTTGGCGCTAAGCGAAGCGATCGCATTCGCGTAACTCTGATCGCCGCAAATGGAGACGTAGATTACGACAGCGCGATCAACGCGGCAAAATTAGAAAACCATATCGATCGCCAAGAGGTCAAAGAGGCGTTAATAAACGGCGCGGGAGAGAGCAAGCGATTTTCAAATTCCTTAAAAGAAGAAACCTACTATCACGCCATAAAATTAAAAGACGGATCGATTTTAAGAACGGCGATAACTACCAATTCATTTTTAGGCGCTTTTTTCTATGCGCTTCCCGTCGTAATTTGCATTGCGTTAGCTATGATCGTATGCGTCTATTTTTGGGCGGGAAACTTGGCGAAAAAAATCGTTGAGCCAATCAATAAAATAGATATTAACTCCGATCTAGCCGCGCCGTATAAAGAGTTTATCCCGTTTGTGGAAACGATCGTTAAGCAACGCGAACGTATCGAGCGCGAGCTATCCGAAAAAACGCGACTGATTGATATGCGCCGAGAGTTCTCGGCTAACGTTTCTCACGAGTTAAAAACGCCTTTAACGAGTATTTACGGCTATGCGGAAATGCTTTGCAACAATATGGTAAAAAGAGGCGATAAACGCGAATTTTTTGGAAAGATTAAAGACGAAGCGGCGCGTTTAATAACGTTAATAGAAGATATTATTATGATCTCCGAACTCGACGAAGGAAAAAGATCGGAAGCGTTCGAGGAGATCGATCTAAAGGAGCTTGTAAACGAAGCGGCAAAAACGCTTGAGTTTAAGAGAGCCGAAAATAACATATCGATCGATATAGAGGGCGCGGGCGCTATACAAGCAAACCGATCGATGATATTTGAAGCGCTTTACAATTTGATCGATAACGCAATCAAATACAACAAGCCAAACGGAAACGTTAAGATCGCGATCGAACAAACGAAAAATCAAACGAAAATTATCGTATCGGATACGGGAATTGGTATTCCAGAGGCGGCGCAAAACCGCGTATTCGAGCGCTTTTATCGCGTTGATAAATCGCGATCGAAAAAGACGGGCGGCACTGGCTTGGGTCTTGCGATTGTAAAGCATATCGTCCTATTTCACAACGCCTCGATCGACCTAAAAAGCAAAGAAAACGTCGGTAGCGTCGTTACTATCGCCCTTTAACGCTCTCGCCAGAACGCCGCTCGCGTTTTAAAATACGCCCGTATTTGTTCGTAAACGCCGTCGATAAATAAAGACGCAACCCCAAAATACAAACGCTTACTCAGTAAAGAATCCGTTTCTGTCGTTTTTGACTTATTCCTATATCTTATCGCCCGTTATAAATAGCCCATCTGCAACATTTATTTCCACGCGCTTTGGGCGCGAAGCGTAAAACCATTGCTTGTGCGGACGATAGCGATCGGTAATAAATACTAGACGTTGGTTTGTCGAACCGACAAGGTTGCGCTTGTCGTCGAGTTTATTTTGTTCAAAGCCGCCGTCGATTATAAGGTCGACTTCGGCTTTCAAATCGGCGCGAACTTCGCTTTCTTGTTTTCCCGTGAATAATATCGCGCCTAAACCCGCCGTCCGAATAATCCGCGATAGTTCCGCAAGCCCTTGCTGAAGCGCGGGTTCGCCGCCCAAATAGGTTACGCCCTCGATACCAAAGCGCTTCTTTGCTTCCGCAATTATCAAAAGTAATTCGTCGAGCGTTAGAATATGCGCGGGTTTTAATTTGAGCAATTCTGGATTGCAACAGCCCTTACAACGCTTGTCGCAACCCTGAAACCATATTGCAAGTCGCTTTTCTGGTCCCTCCGCTTCGGTGCAACGGTTTATGCAGGCAACGTTAAATTTAGGTTGAAAGTAAGTTGTAACTCCCATCTCGCAAATTACCTATCGTTATATCTCTGCGTTGCTATCCGTTTTCAAACTCAAACTCCAAGCCGTTCTCGCCTGTGCGAACGACTACCTTTGCTCCGCGATAATTCAGAAGGTCGCGCTTATGTTCAAACAAAAACAAGGCGAGTCCGTCGAGCAATTTATCGTTTATGGCGTTTAATATGTCGCGTCCGCCTTTCGCTGTGTCCGCGTCGTCGAGTATGTGTTTGATAAACGTCGTCTCGTTTTCAAACTCTAAATTAAGGCGGTATTTTTCGTCAATCGCAACCTTTATCGGGTTAAGCTTGGATTTTGCAATCTCGACCATAAACTCGCGATCGCGAATAAAGTTAAACGGCACGATATTGCTATATCCTATACGACCTAGAATTTCTGGACGCTTTATCTCGTTATCAAAGTAATTTTTAACAATACGGATAAACTCCGCCGCAGTTTCCTCATTGCTTCCTGCTGGGCTAACCTCGCCAGCTCCAAGGTTTGACGTAAAAATTATAACGCTTTCGGAAAAATACGCCGTTTCGCCTTTGCTGTCGGTAAGCCGACCGTCCTCCAAAATCTGCAAAAAAATATCGAGAATGCGCGGGTTAGGCTTTGCCGCTTTTTCTATTTCGTCAAATAAAATGACGCTGAACGGCTTTTCTTTTATCGCATTTGTAAGCTGTCCTCCCTCTTCGTATCCGACATATCCAGGGGGCGCGCCGATGAGCTTTTGGTCGCTGTTTTCCTGCGCGTATTCGCTCATATCAAAACGAATACATGCCTGTTCGTCGCCGAATAGAAACTTAGCGAGCGTCTTTGAAAGCTCGGTTTTACCGACGCCCGTTGGTCCAACAAAAAACAGAACGCCTTTGGGCATAGAGCGGCTTGACGCCTTATGCATTCCCGTTAAGCCCATATGCGCTTTAACGACGACCTTTTCGATTTTCTCGATTGCCTCGTCCTGCCCGACAACGCGCTCGGCGAGCTTTTTCTTTATACGTTTAACCTCGTCGTAGTCAAGCTTTTCCCACGGGTTATCCTTTTCGCCATACTTAAATAGCCAAAACAATTTCTCGAACGTCAGCTTGGCTTCCTTACGGGAAAGCCGCGCCATTTGAATAATCTCGCGATTGGTGAAGTCGTCGAGCATATCGATATATTCGCTTTTTTTGTCGCAATTCAAAAGCGTTTCGTTGGGTTTAAGTTTTACGTCGAAGCCGCTCGCTATCTTTTCGAGTAACCTCTCGCGCTCCTCGCGATCGGGGCGCGAAAGCGTAATTGCGCTTACTTCTGGGTTGCTTTGGTAAAACGAAATCGGGAGCGTAGATAGCTTGTTCGCAACAATAATTATCGCGCTTTCGTTTATATCAGTGGAATTATAATCGACCTTTTTATCTTTTATCGCTTTTGAAAGCAATGTGAGATTCAGCCGCTCGTCCTCCGAAAAACCGTTTGCGGAAAACAAATAATCCGCCCAGTTCAACACAAAAGCGATTTTACGGTTTTTATTCGTCAGGTTCTTAAAGACGATATTAAAAATTTCGGCGGGCGTTTTGAACTGACCGCTCCCCGTTTTCTTTTGCGACGCGGCGGCTTTTGGTTCGTCGTCAAAAGAGTATTCATCGCCCGCAACTTCTACCTCGTCAATTATTTTCAAATGCGCTATGTCGCCGTCTATGCCTTCCGCTCTATCCCAATAGATCACGTTGTCGTAGTCCATAACCTTGAACGTCTGCGTAAGGTATTCTTTTATGTTTACAATTTTGCCCTTTTCGTCAAGGTATACATCGCCGACGTTGCCATCTAATATGACGCAACGTTTTATACCGACCTCGCGTTTTAACCTATTAAAATTCGATGTAAGGGCCATAGCCTTTTACCGCTCCTCATTTGTTTTGGTCTTTATTTGTTGATATTTTTGCGTGGAAATCTTATCTGGATTCGCCCATATTTCCTGCGCGTTTGTTACCTTAATGCCGTATATATCCGCTAGGTCTTGCATAAACGGCTGTATATCGTTTTGGCAGGCTTGCCCCTCATAGCCGTCAAAGCGGTATATGAATTTTCCATCAAGCATAACGCGAAACTCGGCGCTCTCGCCGCTCGCCTTTTGAGCAAGCATTACAACCTCGTTCTTTTCGCGTTGTAACTTTATGTTCTTTTTATCAACGATAAACCCTTTGCTCTCTATACATTCCATTACAACCTTTAAGGTTTTTTTTCTGACGGCTTCTCCGACAAGCTCCTCTGTAGCCTTTTTGCGTATGTCGGCAATTTGGGTTCTCGTATCGGCGTTTTGAGTCGTCAAAACTTCCGAAATAGTTGCATCGTCTAATTTAGCCGCTCGCATTTCGGATTCTATCTCGCCGATAATTCGCTTACGCTCTTGTCTAAAATAGTTTTCAGCGCCGTCTTTCATTTTGCTTTGGGCAAGCGCCTTTAACTCTTCAAAACTCTTTCCCGCGTTGCGATTGTCAAGCCATTCAAGATAAATAAAGCCCTTTAACGCCTCGTCCTCTATCTTTACAAGCGCGGAGGAAAACTCCGCGTTGTATGCGACCGTGCCGCTTGCGCGAAGCCGCATATCGCGGTTGTGCGCCGCGACTTTCTTATTGAGCAAGCCGTTAAGAAGCGCTTCGTAGTTTGCTATATCGTCGGTTGTTAACCCGTTTACCTCCGCGCTTAAACTTTGAGCGGCGGCGACAATCCCTCGCGCGTCGTTTCCGCGTAGAAAATCGGAGTTGGTTGAAACCTGTCCGCGCCGTCCGACAAGCTCGGCTTGCTTCACAATTTCTTCAATACGCGACTTTATAGCCGCCGCGCGCGCCTGAAGCCGTCTTTTCATTCCCGTCGTTTCATCGCTTTGTAGGGACTGCGACGCTTCGTCAATCTTATGTAAAAGCGCGTCGATTTGGCAAAGTTGCTTAGCCGCAACCTCGCAAATACTCCTACATTCAATAGATATGGCTTCGTAATTTATAACGACTTGACTGCTCATTTCTTACCCTCTTTTTTATCCGCGGGCTTGCTTTCGGCTATTGAAAATACCGCGTCCGCCCATTTTGTAATCTTTACCTTATCAAACACGAGTTGCGCGTCGGTCGGGTGGGTTAAATTGTTACGAAATTTGCGCAACGTATGTAACGCGTCCGCCTCGCTTTCCGTAATAATTTTTTCTTCCTTTGCGCGGTTTATCTTTTTGTGCGCGTCTAAATTATCGCTTTTCTTAATATCTAAGCGTTTGCTAAGAATATACTCAAGGCGAATAAACATATCGAAAATCGCCATGCGCCAATCTCCTGCGTTTATCTTTGATCGGATATAGCTTTCGCTTATCTTTTCGGGTCTTTGCGAAGCGTTGCGCTCAATGATTATATAGTCGAATACGGGTTGCATAATCTCTTCGTATTTCGCAAGCTCTCCAAAACCGTCTGGCGCAAAAACCGCGTATTTTTTTTTAAGCTCCGATAGCTTGCTTTGAAACGCTTTGAAGTCCTCCGTAAACTTCGCTATATCATAGCCGTCTCGAAATGCGTATTTTGTCGCGCTCCTAATACCTAGATTCTTTTTCAAATCGTCTAAATTGTTTGAAAGCGCCGCAAAGTCGTCGGATATTTTGCTTTTTTCAAGCTCGGTTTCGCCCGCAAGAATTTTATCGACGTAAACCTTTACCGCGTTCGCAACCGATAACGAATCGTTCTCGGAAAAGCCCGCGTCTGTCAAAAGAATAAATAATGCCGCGTCGTCAAGTTCCGAACCGAACTTTTCCGCAATCGTTAAAAGAAGCGCGTTCTTTTCCGGCTTTCTTATGCCGTCTAGCGTTCTTACGATTTTCACGTTATAGCCTATATTTTCCTTTGTCGTTTCCGCAATCAATCCGCTATAAATATCTTTTGCGTATTGCGTTGCCAACGCCGACCATTCGGGATTAACGAATACCTTGTTTGCCGCAAGTAAAATCTCGGACTGCTTTGCTCTGTCGCTTAACTGTTTAATTTTTTCGCTTGTATATTGCGCGATATAATCCGCGTTTTTTGAAAGCTCATAAACCGCCTTTACTAAGCCGCAATGCTCCGTCGAAAATGCGACGATAGCGCATTCGTCGAATATCGCTTTAATAACTTTTGTTTTTTCATCCGCGCCATAAAGCTGCTCTACCAATAGGCTTACGCTAACGGGTTTATCGAGAACCCGTTCGGTAAGTTCTATGTTTGCCGCCGTATAAAAGCGCATTTCCTTTGGATCTATGGTAATAAACGACCATTCGGAGGAAATTGCGCTTGCCGCCGAGTTTATTTTTTCGTTTTCAAACGTAGTTTCGATGCCGCCGCGCTTTATGCTTATTTTATCTTTGTTACGAGTAATAAGTAGATTTGCAAAGCGAGCGATTTGCTTTGCGTATTCCTCAGGTAAATACACGGAAGAAAGCGCCTTAAAGTCCGAAAATCCTTTTACGTGCTTTGTAGGAACGCTAAACTTGAATTTGTCTTTTGCGGCGAACGTGCGTTCGAGCATATCGGGCGTAAAATATTTCTTGTAGAAGTCCTCCGCCCCCGCCGTTTTGAAGCTGACCTCCATACCGTCCTCGTCAATACGCAATTCAAGGTTTTCTTTCACCTTTGCGCTTACGTCCTCGCGCCCCGCTATACTGCATTCAAGTAGTCTTTCTTCCTTTTGAAGTTCCGCGTTCCTCGCGTTATCAATCAAATATTCTTTTAGCCCGGTGAAGTCTGTTTCCACACGCTCCATAAATCCTTCGTGATAGCAGTATGACTGCTTTAACTCCGTATAGTTCGGCGCGGTAAACGAAAACTCAAACGTTAGAGGATTGTAGTAAACCGTCGTTTGCTTGATCTTTTCTTCGCCAGTCGGGATTGCGCCCTCGCGGAACATTCTTTCGCCGTTTGCGGTAAAAGCGAAGTCGGCGATCGCGTATTTCTCAAAGTATTCGCGTTGATAGCTGTTGCTACGGACAAGTTGCAATATTCCGCGATTAAGTAGCACATCTATCTCGTCTGCGAATATGAACTGCAAATCGTCGGGGACTCCGAAACGCTTCAAAACGATGCGTATCGGCTCGTTATGGTCTTTTGCATCTTTAATCAGAACGAGGATAATATAGCCAACGCCCGACGGCTTTTGAACTGCGTCATATGTCAAATTAACGTCTAACTTTATCAACGGAAACGAGCAGGAAGTAACTATCGTTTTTTCCATTTATCTATCCTCTCCGAGAACGTCGCTTGCTTTAAGCAGTAATCCTCTTACCGCAATCGTCCCTATTATTTCCTTATAAATCTGGTATGCATGGCGATCTAACGCCCTATTGCCGCTCATATCGGGCAAATCAATAGCCGCTTCCGATAAGAAATCTTTCGCTCCTACGACGATAAGTAACCGCCTTGCGCGCGAAAGCGCAACGTTGATACGCTCAAACTTTTTAACAAACTCCGCGCGCGTTCTTGCTTTCATCTTCGGTTCGGGATTCCTTACCATAGAAACAAAGATAATATCGCGCTCGTCGCCCTGAAAATCGTCCACCGTGCTTATGATAAAACGATCGTCATATAACTCGCAAATGTTTTTTAAGGGATTATTTCGTAGTTTGTGGTTTATTCGCCTTGCTTGGGCGCCGTAGGTGCAAATCACGCCCATACTCATACGCGTATCTTTACCGCGAGATTTGTTTACCTCAAACCCGCCTGCGCGTTCATAGGCTTCGTCAATCTTCTTTGCAAGTTCGATGATAACTCTTGCTTCCGTTTCATTGGTAGCGGAAGTGCTCTCGCCGAATTCATCATACGAGTCGCTACAATCGACAAAGTAAATATGCTTATCGCGTTCGATTATCGGTCTGCCGCTTTTGCCTTTTATAAGTAAGTCGTGTTGCTTTTGGTCGTTTTGGTTTGGCGTTCCAAGCTCCAAACTGCCGCGACCCATACTATCGCCATAAAAATGATTGAACGCTTTCATTATGTCCTCATGGCAACGATATTGCTTTGTGAGCGTTACGCGTAGCCTATCGGGAACGCTTTCAAATAGCGTCTTAAAAAAACATTCCTCATACAATTTGGAATATTCGTCGTTCTTACGCCAATCGATAATATTCGGGTCTAAACCGTCGAAGTCGTCCGCTCGCATATTGCGAAGGTCATACATAGGCGGCAACTGCCTATGATCGCCGACAAGGATAACCGTCTTGCCGTAAAGTATCGGTATAAGCAGATCGAGAAAACTCGATTTGCTGACCTCGTCTATTATAACAACGTCTATCCCCTGTTTTTTAACGTCTAAATCGTCAAGCGCGTATTTTTTGAACGACTCCATTTTCCCTGTTTCAAAATTATTGCGGCTTGTGCAAGTTAGACCAAACACGTTTACGTTCTCAAATAACTTTTTGGCGTATGCCATACGATCGTTTTCGATTGCGCCGTCGCCTTGTAGCTCTTGCAAAAACTTCAGAATACGCTTATACATAGGGATATTTTCTCTGTTTTCCGCCTCGCGCGCCGTATAATTACGCTCTAATTCGTTCCACTCGTCGCGGATAATATCAAGCGCGGTTGCGATATCCTCGTAAGGCTTTACTATATCGAACTTTTCGAAAAACTCAGTTATTTTGCGCTTCAAGCCGCTTTCAATCGCCTTATAGTCCTCGTAATCGCCGTTTTCTTTTTCGGTTTGCGCTTCGTTGTCCTTGTCGCGGATTTTGCCTTTTAGGTTGCCGATAACGCCTTTCTGCGCATTGATCTCATTAGTCTTTGCGTCTATCTCGCCGCCAATTTCCTCTCTTGCCTTTGCGACAAACTCAACCGATTTTCCTTTTATCTCTAAAAGAATACTTGGGAGACTTTTGAGTATGTCCGCTTCCAAGTCCGCCCTGTTTACGATTTTTCCAATCGAAAGCTCGGAAATATCGACGCCCGTATGATTCTTTACCGCTTTAATGCTATTGCCAACGGCGATAAACTCCGCTCGCAAACTCTCATGCTCCGCTTCTTTCCCGCTGATAATTTCCTCCGTGTCAGGATCGCTAAGCTCCGCGATTTCTTCTTTGATCTTGGCTTTTTGCGCCTCTAAACTCACTAGTTCGGAGTTGCTAGCAAGCGACGCGATTTCTTCTCTTAACTTGGCAATATCCGCCTTATAAATGAAACCGAGCGTCTGTAAATCCTGCTTCAAGACGGGATATGCCGCTAACGTCTTAATAAGGATTTCGTCGCCCTTCGTTTTTATGAACGTATCGTCGTCGGAAACAAAATTAAACCCCGCGATATTGCGTAGCCTACGTTGTAGCGTATCTATTTCGTCTTGCAATTGACGCAGTTTTTCATTTTCCACGTCATATCTTTCGACAAGCGACTCTCTTTCGCGCTTTATGCGCTCAAGCGAAATATCTACGCTCTGAATACGTTCTTTTTCCTTGTCGAGTTTGGCGCGCTCGATTTGAAGAGCCTTGTAATCATCGCCAAACTTTTCTTTATTCGCGCTAAAATGCTCGAAGCGCTCAACCTCTTTGGCTAAACGATCGCTTATATTAATGTAAAAATTATCCGTTAATCGCTCTGGCGAATAAGGGCTCTGTTCTTTATTTGACTGCGACGGAATTAGTCTAAGCGGGCGGATTTCGGGTATTTTGGGCAAACGCTCAAACACGTTATCTATCGCTTTGTGCGTTTCGCTTGAAATCAAAATACGCTTGCCGCGTTTTACAAATTGCGCGGCAATCTCGGCTATAACTTCCGTCTTGCCCGTGCCGGGAGGTCCTTGCAATAAAAAGATACTTTCGCTCGCAAGCGCTTTGCGGACGGCTTCTTTTTGCTTCTCGTTTAGACGCGGCGAGAAATATTCTACTTCTGGCGGTTGCGTTACGCTCTTGCCAAGCTCTCGCGGCGCGAAAAGATATGTCGATAAAAACGGGTTCTTTACACAACCGCCAAAAAAGTCCTGCAACGAATTCTTTTGACGATCTATCTTTGCTGATTCCGCGCTTTGGTCAAATTTGAGAAATTTTGGCGCGTATCTCTTTATATCTTCGTTTACTCTATCTAGAGTATTGTTGGAAAATAGCTCAAAGTAAACATAGTAGCGACGAATAGTTAAGTTCTCTTTCATGTCCGCTTTTTTCGCGGCAAGATCGTTGGCGTTCTTTCGCTCTGCTGCTTGCTTTTCGTCGCGGATTATCGGTTCATACTCTGCGTTAATTTCGCGATGTTTCTCTTCTTTATTGCGGCTAAGCGTTGCTATGCGGGTTGCTTTAAGATTTGCCTCTTTTTGCGCGATTAATTTTTTATTCCGCGCTTCATATAATGCCCGCAAAGAAATCGCATCTTTTTGACGCGCAATTTCGGCGGCAAAACCCGCAAGCTCATTTGCAAGCTCGTCTTCAAGTTTTTTGACTTTCTCTGCAACTTCGTTATCTTTTCGATTCTCCTCGTTTTTCTTAACAACGAATATCTCCCATTTGTATTGAAATTTAACCTTTGCCTCCCGCGCTTTATACGCATCCTCTTTCGCTTTAATTTCCCTGCGGATTGCCACGTCGTTGTTTTCCGAAACGTCGCGCGCCAAATTATCCGCAAGTTCCTTCGCGTCCGCCGCAAGCGTCGCTTCGTCCAAGCCTGTCAGTTCGGCGGTTCTTTTCTCCATATACTCGGCTATGCGCCGTTTAAGCGCGGCGCTATAGCGGTCGTCTATTTCGGCATATGCCTTTTCAAGGTCGCTTTGAAAATCTTTCTCAACGCCCGAATAGTCGGGTTCAATATCGTCGGAATAAAGCTTGTATCGCTCGCCAACCAAAACGCGCTGTTTACGCGCGTTTTCAAGCGAAATGTCCTTTCGCGTGAAACGCCATAATTTCTGCTCAAACGTAGGTTTGCCTTTGACGAGGTCGGAAAAAAGCTCTTTTTTGTTCTTATCGATTGTTACGCGAATAAGCTCGAAAGGATCGCTATTATCAAAGCGTTTTGTAACGATAATCTGCTCGTCTTTTCTTATGCTCTCAAGGTTGTCCAATATATGCTCGTCGTATTTCTCGAGATTGCTTTGGTAATCGCGCTTTGAAACGACATAGCATTTTATAGCTTCGCACTTGTCAAAAGGAATACGGTCCTTACCTTGTTCGGCGAGATAGTATTTGCGGAAAGCTAAATAGTTGCTCCACTTATAATAAACGTCAAGCGCTACTTTTGGATCCGAAACGGCGTAGTTTCTTTGGCACATCGTCAGCATTAAGTCTCGCGTTATTGCCGAAGTATTTTGGCTCAAATTAAAGCCGTATTCTGGAACCCTTACCGTTCTGCCGTTTGCCAGAGATGACCTAGTCGTAAACGCGCATGCCGCCGTCGCATAAATTTTCATTTCCCCGCGCTTATAAATTGCACCGTCTATGAGTTCGATGCCTTTTACGATCAACGCGTCGTATTTTATAGAAACGTCGCCTATTAAAATAACCTCAAGCCCGTTTGGCAACACATATTCCGATGCGGCGTTTCTTGTCGCCCGAATAACTATGTTATTGAAAAAATTCGTTTCCGCGTTCTCGTAACCTTCGCGTATGAAGTTCGGCATAGAGATATAATAATCCCTTTGCTCGCCGACGGGAAAGCACGCTTGGATAAACTGCTCATACCCAAAGCGTTTCAGTTGCGAGTAACGCGTTGTTAACGTTTCGTATTGCTCTTTCAAGGGCTTATTATAAAAGTCCTGCACGCGAGCGCTGCCGCTATCGCTGTTTCCTGCAAAATTCAATAATAAATATGCCATCGACTTATCTCCTTATACGTGCTACGCGATTATATAGCTTAATTTTATTTTCAAGCGTAAACGCGGAAACTAAGCTTTCGGATATGTAGGGGGGGGGGGGGTAGCGCCGCCGCCGATAGACGACGTGGCAACCGATGAAACGATTTCAGACGAAACTAAAGCAGTCTGAAAACTAAGCGAATTAGCGCTACGAACCCCGTAAGACGCTTTTGGCTTTTGACGCATTTTACAGATCCTTTTTGGACTTTGGATTTAGGAAAGCGCGCAGTTTAGCGCTTTTTGACTTGAATAGCGCTGTAATTTTAACCATAACCGCCATTCATTCCCGTCTTTTCCGCGATGGACGCACGGGGACGCGCTATCCGTTCCATCGCGGGAATCTAAATACGCGAAACGCCCGTTCTGTAACAATGCCTCGCGAAAGTAGCGAGCCGCTAAGGAGGAGCGTAAGGCGCGGGAGGAAAGCGGGAATCCAAATCAAACCCAACGCATTTCTAAACCCGCCTTTAACGCGGCAAAACCCACAAATACAGTCATTCCCGCGTAGCGCCCGCTCCGCGGGAATGACTGAGCATTGCGGTTTTGCCGATAAATGCGTAGGTTTTACAAATGCGCTGATCCTTTCGTTTATTTAACAAAACTAACAAATGCCGTCATTCCTGTGCAAGTCAATCATCTAACTTTCCCCTCCGCAAAGAAGAGGGGGGGGAGGGAGGAGGAATGCAAACCATTTTATTAAAGCCGTAACGCGCTTCGCCGCCAACCTCCCCCGCGCAAGGGTGGGGGAGGGATACGGATTGTAAAACTAGGTTTAGCGATCAGAGCAGATCGGTCGCCGATTTAAGCGTATCGAAACTCAAAACGCCGTTTGCTTTAAGTAGATCGTAGCCTTTTTGTAGATCGTAGCCGCCAACCATAATCGGAATAACGGGTTTTTTCCAATTTTTCAGCAAAAGCTCGGCGATTTTATCGCCGTCGGTCATAAACTGCGGCGTTACGACGACGTAGATCAGATC
>JAISRI010000143.1 GCA_031273735.1 Helicobacteraceae bacterium | reverse complement strand
CCCGCTAGAAGCGCCTTTGTCGAACACATAGAGGCGCACATAGGAGGTTTGCCTTCCGCCATTCGGTTCTGTCCGTAGTTGTGAAACTCGTCATGCGAATGAGTTTCATCGGGGCCGCCTGCGCAAAAGGTGCATTTGTCCATTTTGCCCTTGACGCCAAACGCGCCGTCTCTGGAAAACTGCGGCGCGCCAAACGGACAGGCATACAGGCAATAACCGCAACCGATACACTTGTTTTTGTTGTGCAAAACGATCCCATCGGTTCGGATATAGAAGCAATTAACGGGGCAGACTTTTACGCACGGCGCGTCGGAGCAGTGCATACACGCCACGCTAATGCTTATCTCCTCGCCAACGATTCCCTCGTTGATCGTTACTACTCGTCGGCGATTAACGCCGACGGGAACCTCATGGGCTTCTTTACACGCGACTACGCAGCCGTTGCAGTCGATACAACGCGCCTCGTCGCAATAAAATTTCATTCTTCCCATTGTTTGCTCCTTACGCCTTCTCGATTCTAACCAGCGTGCATTTGGTTTCGGGGCAAGACGTAATGATGTCGTAGCCGTAGCTCGTAACCATTGTGCTGCACTCGCCAAGCGCGTAAGGCGCGGTCTGTTCGGGATAGCGATCGGCAAGGCTTACGCCGCTCCATACGCCCGAAAAGTTCTGCGGCAGGAAGATCGAGTTTTCGTCGATCGTATAGCTATAAACCGCTTTAACTTTGATTTTGCCCTCGCTTGTGCCGTAAACCCATACCATATCGCCGTCTTTAACGCCGAGTTTGCCCGCTAAGTTAGGATTGATCTCGATAAACATTTCGGGCGCTAGTTCGGCGAGATATTTGCTCGCTCTCGTCTCCGTTCCCGTTCCCATATGTTCGACGATCCGCCCCGTAACAACGTTAACGGGATAGTTTTTTACCCACTCCTCTTTGTCCTGTTCGCTCTTGTAGCGAATCGCGGCTCGCCAATGGTTCGCCTTGTCGGGAAAAGTCGGATATTTCGCCACAAGATCTTGTCTAAAGCTATGAAGCGGCTCTCTGTGCATAGGAATCTGATCTGGAAAGTTCCACGCGACCGCTCTTGCGCGCCCGTTTCCATACGGGCAAAGCCCAGCCGCAAGCGCTTTATCAACCAAAATACCGCTACGATCGGTGGCAAAGTTTTTGCCCTCGACTTTGGCTTTCTCCTCGTTGGTTAGCTTAATGCCGAAACTCTCTATATTTGCCGCCGTTATGCGCGCGTAGCCGCCTTTTACGGACGATCCAACAGGCGTATTGCCCGCAAGCAGACCGACCTTTTTGCCGCCCTCCTCCTCGCGCTCCACGCCCCAATTTTCTCTGAAACCCATACCGCCGCCTAGCATAACAGGCTTTGAAACGTCGTACATAACGGGCGTTCCAGGGTGCTTTTCGCTCCAGCATGGCCAAGGTAGTCCGTAGTAGCTCCCCTCCATTTTGCCGTAGCCGGCAAGGGTAACGGGATCAAACAGATGCCAATTCTCTTGATGAGCTTTTAATCGTTCGGGCGTGATTCCGCCAAGCCCGATCGAGCGAATCGAACCGCAAAGCTCCTTTGTGGCGTCTTCAGGCCAAACGTAATCGCCGCCGCCTTTGCCTAGCGATCGGACAAACTCTTCGTAAAAGCCTAGCCGTTTGGCGAGATCAAACAAAATCTCGTGATCTGGGCGGCTTTCGTAGAGCGGATTAACCACCTGCGATCGCCACTGATAGCTACGGTTTGTAGCGGCGACGCTTCCGCTTGTTTCGATTTGACTCGCGGCGGGCAACAAAAACAGATTATCGCCGCGATCGGTAATAACCGCCGCGTCGTTTACATAAGGATCAATAAATACGACAAGCTCTAGTTTGTCCAAAGCCTCTTTGATCTTATGAACCTGCGTTACCGTCGATATGCCGTTACCGATCACGACAAGCGCTTTAAGCGGCGTTCCTTCGTTGTTGACGGCGTTTTCCTCGTTTAATACGCCCATCCAAAAGTTTGATAGCGCAAAGCCGTTTTTCTCCATAATATCTTTGGATTTGAAGCGTCCTTTTAACCACTCGTAATCGACTTTCCAAGCGTCCGCGAAATACTTCCAAATCCCTTCGGCTAATCCGTAGTAGCCGGGCAAGCTATCGGCTAGATTGCACATATCTGACGCGCCTTGAACGTTGTCGTGTCCGCGCAAGATATTGCAACCGCCGCCCTCTTTGCCCATATTGCCGTAGATCATTTGCATAATAGGACCAAGCCGCGTGTTGCTCGTGCCGATCGTGTGTTGCGTCCAACCTTGATTCCAGATCAAGCAACCGGGTTTTGCCGCCGCAAACGCCGTAGCCGCTTTGATCAGCTCCTCGGCTTTGCAACCGCATACGTCCGCAACCTGTTCGGGAGTCCATTTTTCAGCCTCCTCGGCGATCTTTTCGTAACCGTAAATACGATCGCGGATAAACTCCTTATCCGTCCAGCCGTTTTTGATCGCAAGGCGGATCATTCCGTATAAAAACGGCACGTCGGTTCCCGTTCTGATCCGAACGTAAATGTCGCTCTTTGCCGCCGTTTTCGTATAGCGCGGATCAATAACGATAATTTTCGCGTTATTACGCTCTTTAGATTTCAAAATATGTTGCATAGCCACAGGGTGATTGACCGCGGGATTTGCGCCCATAACGAGAATCGCTTTGGAAAGTTGCATATCTCCTAAATGGTTCGTCATACCGCCATACCCTAATGTGTTCGCCACACCGGCGACTGTTGGGCTGTGTCAAATGCGAGCTTGGTGATCGATATTGTTTGTGCCGAAAAACGCCGCAAACTTACGAATATAATACGACTGCTCGTTGGACACCTTCGCCGATCCTAGCCACATAACCGCGTCGGGACCGTGCTGCTCTCTAATCGCGGAAAGTTTCGCCGCGATCTTGCCCATAGCGTCGTCCCAACTCGTCCGCTTCCATTTGCCGCCGATCTTTTCGATCGGAAAACGCAATCGGTTTGTAGCGCGGTATTTGTCGATCATATCCGCGCCCTTACAGCAATGCCCGCCCGCGCTGATCGGGTGATCTTGCGCGACCTCCTGACGTAGCCACATTCCGTCTTTGACCTCCGCGACTACGCCGCACCCAACCGAACAATGCGTGCAGATCGTTTTGACCTTTTTGCTATTTGGGTAGGCTTGGCGAAGCTCTTCTTGACTAGACGCTTTGATCGCCTCGTCGCTCGCAAAAACGGCGCTTGCGCCAAAAGCGCTCGCGATCGCGCCTAATTTCAAAAACGATCGCCGTCCAAGACGATTATTTAACGCGCTCATTTAATCTCCTTTTTGATGTGCAATCTCATTTCTTCCTCCCTCGCTACCTTTCAATAATGTAGTAATAGCGTTCGCTATGCTTGATAATGGTAATCAACCGCCAACCTTTGGCGTAAAGCTCGGTTAGCGACGCTTTGCCTAAGTTGTTTGAACAATCGAGTTTTGCGTCTACCGTGATTTCGCTCCAAACGCATTGCGCGACTTTAACGGCGAAAAGATTCCCCGCAAACATTAGACCCAACATAGCCAACACCGCCAATTTCCTCATTCCGCCCTCTTTTTGCCGTTTGGCGCTTTTGCGCCGCTTGCGTTCAAACGCCGCTTATCCGCTCTTTTTAGAGAGTCGATCTGTAATAAAGCTCCCATTCGGGAGTTTTACGATACAAAATCTCGTTTTTGCGCGATCGCCCCACCGCAACGCCGCTATGCCCGTCGGTTTGCCCCCGCGCATAGGTTTGCGTCGTCGCGGTTACGACCGCCGCCGCCGCGCCGATCACGACCGCCGCGTTGCCCGCGCGTTTGAGAAACTCGCGTCTCTTCAAGACCTGTTCGCCCATACTAAATCCTTATTGTTAAATTAGATTTGCGCCAAAACGCAAACCCGTCCTTAAGACCGAAAATAAAATTATACAAGCCTATTCTTATACTTTTCTTAAATCTTACAACAAATATTCGCGCAAAAGAATTTTTGCGTTCGGTAACGTTGGCGGGCTTTTGTCGAAAGGCGGATCGCGTTTTAAGCCGCGTCCTCTTCCTCTTTGCGGTTTTTTTGTTTTTCGCGCTCCTCTTTTTGGCGATCGCGTTCGCCGCTTTGATCCTCGCGGTATTGCAGTTCGATCCGATCGAATCCCGCTTGCGCGAGATTTTGGCGAATTTCGGCGCTATGCGCGATCAGAAGAGCAATCGTATGCGGCGCGCTTCTCGACGAAACGATCAGCGAATCGCCCCGCGTAATAAGCGTAACGCCAACCTCGCCAAGCCCCTCAGGATTCATCGCGATCGTCAAGCGCGTAATCGGCGGTTTGTAGTTTTCAATCGCCTCGTTTAGTCGCGTCGCGAAAAACCGCGCCGCATACCGCGCGATCTCGCCTCTAACCTCTAGTCGCTTGCTAGGATTCGTCTGCGCGGCGTCCGTTAGCCTCTCTTCTTGCGAAACGCTTTCGTCGCTCCCTTCGGTCTGCGGCGCGAGGCGTTTAATCGCGCTCGCGTCAAACTCCGCCTCGCTCCAAAGATCGCTTTGCGCGGTTTGCGGCACTAAAACTACAACGTTTAGCGGCTGGCTCGCAACCGCTCTGGCGCGAAAAATATCGGCGCTAAAATCGGGCGTTTTGACGCTTTCGCGCTCCGTCGTTTTGACGCTTTTTGTCTCTTTTTGCGGCGCGGTTTCTTTAGGATTAAGCAATCGCAAAAACTCCGCGACAAACGATTTTGGCTCTTTTTGCGCAGTTACGATCGGCGGGTTTTCTTTTGGCGTTTGCGGCGTTTCGGTAGAAGTTCCGATCGGCGATTTTGCTTCGCGCGTATTTCGCGCCGCAAGTTTTGGCGTTTGCTCGATCGGCGCGGACTGTTCAATCGGCTTTGCGTTTGTCTGTATCGTCTTTTGATCGATCGCTTCTTTCGGTTCGTTTTGCGTTATCTGCCGCTCGATTGGCTTTGCTTGGATTGGCGCGGCGTTTTTGGGATTTTCGCGCGGCGGCGAATATGTTAAATCGGTTTTTTTGTTCTCGATCGGCGGCGATTTAAGATCGGGCGTTTTGACGGGATTTTCCTGCGGTTTTGGCGTTTTTTCGCCCGTTTTTTGCGCGTTTGCGTCGGGCGCGATCGACGTATTTTCCTTTGGCGTTTTGACGCTTACGATCGGCTTTTCAATCGGCGCGTCCCCTTTTAATATGGGTTTTGCCAAAATTTGAAACTCCTCTTTGGCGAACGCTTTTTGTTCGGCTTTAGATACGATCGGCGCGTCTTTTATAGGCGTTTGGACGATCGTTTTTTGATCGGCGCTCGCCTTGTCGGTTTTAGCCTCGATCTTGCTTGGCGTTTTGGGCGATTTACCGATCGCGCTAAACGTAGCTATAACGCGGTTTTCGTTTGCGGTTTGGGTCGATAGGGCGATTTTGGAGATATTTAACCCGTTTTTATTGGCAAAGTCGAAAAGCTCCACAAGCGATCCGTTTTGCGTGATCGTCCTAAAACGTTCCGTTACGCCGCGTAGCGTTTCCGCGTCGATAAAACGCGCCTTTTCGTTTAACTGCGAAATAACGCGCCGCGCAATCTCGAATGATTCCGCGCTCGATAGCGTTTTTACGGATTTACCCGTTGGAATCGGTTCGCGCGAGGTTTGATTGAGCGGTTCGGAGGGCAAAGCGTTCGTTTTATGCGCTTGATTTAACGGCGCGGCGATTGGCGTAGGTTTGTCGATCGGTATTTCGTCGGCAAACGTTTCGATCGCCGCCAAAAGCTCCTCTAGCGCTACTATTTGTTCTTTTTGGGCGTAATCGTTTTCGATCGGCGCTTGTAAGATTTTACTGGCGTCGCTAGTCGCGATCGGCGCTTTATCGGTTTCAATATCGATCGGCTCGGCTTTTGCTTCGGTCGTTTTTGCGTATACGATCTTTTGCGGCTTGGTTTGGTCGGCGGCTTTTTCAATCGGCGGCGCTTTGATTTTTGGCGCTTCGTTCGGCTTTTGCGCCTCGATCTCTTTTAATTCGGATTTTTCGCTAATTTGCTCTACGGCTTTTTCAATCGGCGGCGCTTTTGCTTTCGTCGCGACTATTTGCTCTTTTTCGCCGCGATCGCTACGTGCGGTTTGAATTGCGTCAAACTTATCCGCGATCGCTACGCGCGTTTTATTAACCTCGTTTTGATTCGCGCTTGTTTCGATCGGCGCTTTATCGGTTTTAATTTTAAGCGCTTCAACTTTTTGCGGACTGGTTTGATCGGCGGCTTTTTCAATCGGCGGCTTTTTCGGCGCGTCGATTTTCTCGATTAGTTTTGCAAGCGGCGAATCTTTGGTTTTCTCGCCGATTGGATCGAACTGCGTTTTTTTTGTCGTTTTTAGGATCGGTTCGTCAAAGTTTAATTTTTTGTTATCGATCGGCGTTTTGGAGTTACCTGCGGTTTTGCTTTCGATCGGTACTTTGGAAGCGCTTTGGGTTTTGCTTTCGATCGGCGTAGCCGTATTTGCGCTATTTCGCTTGGCTGGCGCGATCGCGCTTTTAATTGGCGCGTCGTTATTCGCGGTTTTGCTTGACGTTTTTGGGGCGTTTGTCGCCAGCGCCGTTTTTAGAGCTGTCGCAAAGTCGTTTTTATCGGACTTTTCGCTTGTCTTTAGCGCAATTGTCTTACTTTCGCCCGTCGTTTCAAACGGCAAAAGAGTTTTCGCGGCTTTTTTCTGCCCGTTTTGCGCCCCAATTTCCAAAAGCGTAGCCAGTCCCATTTTTCTCCGATCGTAGGCTATAATTCAAGCAACTTTTATTCCGCGAAACTAATCGCAAATAACGT
>JAISRI010000116.1 GCA_031273735.1 Helicobacteraceae bacterium | reverse complement strand
TCTGTCCCTGGTCTCCACCCGTCGTGTGCCCGCGTCCCGCCCCCCCCCGCCGCCACGTAACAGTAGGCGCGGACCATGGAATACTTAGCTCCTGATCGTATGGATCGATTTTGAAATTGATCTCGCTCCTGTACGGTATAGAGTTAGAATTAACCATAATTATGTCGGTTTTTGCCAAAGCCGCCGTGCAAAAACCGCTAGAAACCAAAATGATTTTGGGGTCGTCCCCGTTTAACTCAATCGATACAAATTTACCCTGATAAGCGCCTTGCTTAACACAAACGTAGACGCACTGACACTTACCATCAAGACAATAGATCATTTTCTTTTCATTTGGCAATAGCGAAAAATCCAACCCGCGGATAACTCCTTTTTTTGTCTTATGGCAATATGTTTCTGCGGCGCGAAAATCCCAACCGCTCTTTTCCAAAAAATCCGCCTGATATATCTTTCTAAACCAACCGCGATCGTCCTGAGCTTTGTGCGGATAAAAGATCGCCAGCCCCGGCAACTTTGTTTGTTCAATATACGGCGGAGTCATTTAAAGCTTTCGCCGAATATTGGTTGCCGCGTCCTCGCGCATTCCATAAGAAGAGCGAGCGAGCGAGCGAGGGGGTCGCCATCGACCATAAAACTTTGAACCGTCCTGGCAAACCCCTCTTTAAGATTATACTTTGGCCGCCAACCTAAAGCGATTAATTTGCTAGAATCGATCGAAATAACTTTTGTATCGTTACGCGCCGCGTTTGATCCATCTTTAGCGTTAGTAATCACGCGAATTGGTTTGTGACGAAAGTTTTCGGCGATAATGTTTGCTAGATCAATAATTTTAACGTCGCAATAGGGATTAGAAACATTATATACCTCGTTAAGCCTTCCGCAAAAGAGTATAGTCAAGTAGCCAATAATAACATCCGCAACATATGTATATGGGCGAATTACCGATCCGTCCGAATCTAATAAAATCGTTCCTTGTTCATTGGCTTGCTGGATAAATTGTGCGTGAGCGAGGCGGTTATTTGGCGAAAAATCTGGCCCGTATGTACTTGCCAAACGCGCAATCTGTATCTCTATGCCAAATTGCGTTGCGTAGGCTTTAAATATCGTTTCCGCCATTCGTTTGCTCTCGGCGTATGAAACAAATTTTCCATCAAGGTCTACAACGCCGTAATCGCTCTCGCTGATATGGTTTTTACCCGTAATACCATAGACTGCCACCGATGAAAAAAAGAATGCGCGTACATTGGCGCTTTTTTGCTCTTTTTTAGCGCGCGCATACTCGCAAACGCTCTTTGCTCCCTCGACATTCGCGTTAATTGTTCCCAAAAAATCGATAAGATTAGCTCCTGTCGGCGAAGCGGCGTGTATGATAATATCGATATCTAGATCAACGGGTATTGGATTTGCTATATCCTGAACAAGCAACGAAAATCTTGAATTGTTTTCGTATTGTCCAAACTTCTTTTCCGCTTTTTTTGGATCGCGTACGTTGGCAATTACCTTTACGTTGCCTAATGCCATCAAGATATATACAAAATAGGACGCAACCACTCCGCTAGCGCCCGTAACTAATACCGTTTTACCGCTTAATTTTTCCCAAGGCAAAGGTTCGGTTAATATGTTTTCAATATCCTCTTTAATAATTTTATTCATTTTAGAAACTTCCCCAATCGGGCGAAAACTTTAATCCCGTTTGAAACCACGACGATCGCTTGTTCCAGTTGGCAAAGCTGGACTGATAGCAGTAACGACAGCTTTCGGGCGTTTTATTTTCATCATTGACAATCGATCGAAAGCGTATAAACTCTTCGCCGTTCCACATCTGATCGAAGCTATCATATTTATCGATATGAAACAGCTTAATCGGCGTACTCATACACGGGCGGACAAATCCGTCCGATCCCAAAAAAAGATCGCGCCAAGCGGTAAAACACGGTTTATGCGAAAGATCCCCAGCGGGATCTTCGCCGCGAAGGTGCGGGATTTTTATCTTAATGTTGCGCTTTTGGGCAATCCGCGTAGCTTCGTCAAAAACCGTCTTGACCTCCTCCATATAATCCCAAAGCGATTCTTTGCTCAACCCTTCGTCAAAAGCGGTCAAGAAAACGCCTTTTGCCTCTTGCAAACCAATATCCGCCGCAAGCTCTACAATTTTTGGAAATTCGCGCAGATTTTTTCGCATTAAGGTCGTAACGAAATTCATATACGGAAAGGGCGAATTCAATCGCTCTTTCTCGCGAACAATTTCGCGCAAAGCGCCTAAAATGCGATCCATCTTTGATCCGCGCCGAATCTCATAGTTCAGCGCCTCGTCCCGCGCGTCGATCGATACGGCGATCACATCTACTTGCTCTTCAAAGATATTTGGCAGAAGATCGCGCAGTTTCATACCGTTTGTGCAAAAATATTTTCGCAAACCTCGCGCGCTTGCCCAATGTAAAAAATCGTTAAATTGCGGATGAACGGTAGGCTCGCCCCACCCCATCAGCGTAACCTCCTCAACCTCGCTCGCAACGCCATTAAACTTCGCCAACCAGGCAGGATCAAAGCGCGTAGCCTTGAAATCGGCGGAGTTTCTGCCGCACATAGCGCAATTTAGGTTGCAGGCGCTCGTCATCTCAAAAACAAAACGCTGCGGCTTGCTTGTAAGCGCGCTTGCGCCGCTTTTCATCTCCTCTTGATTAACTATGGTGTTTTTTACGCGATTTTCGCTTAGCCTTCTTGTTTGTATCAGCCGATCGGTCTTTGCCCGCAAGACCGCGCTCATTTTCGCTCCCATAACGCCCACGGCGCGTCGCCGTTCATCCAAATTTGCGATAGCTCGTTTTTGTCCCGTAAAGTATCCATAGACTTCCAAAATCCGCTATGTTTGTAAGCGCCCAACGCTCCTCGTCGCGCCAAACTCTCCAGCGGCTCTCGCTCTAAAATAACATTTTTGCCTTTTGGAATGTACTCAAAAACGCTTGGTTCCATCACAAAAAAACCGCCGTTGATCCAAGCGTTGTCGCCGTCGGGTTTTTCGTTGAAACTCTCGATCGTATTGTTTTCGCCGATCGTAATCGCGCCATATTTACCGCTTGGCTGAATCGCGGTTAGCGTGGCGACTTTGCCGCTTTCTATATGCGTTTTTAAAAGCGCGTTTAAATCGACGTCGCTTACCCCGTCGCCGTAGGTAAGCATAAATCTTTCGTCGCCAAGCGCCTCTTTTGCCATAGCAAGCCTGCCGCCCGTAAACGTATCCTGCCCCGTGTAAAGCGCCGTAACGCGCCACGGTTCGGTTCTGTGCCTGTGAATCTCGACGCTGTTTGCGGACATATCGATTGTAATATCGCTGTATCTAGTATAATAGTTGATAAAAAAATCTTTGATAATATGACTCTTATAGCCCGTTAAAATAATAAAGTCGTTAAAACCCCAATAGGAGTAAATCTTCATAATATGCCACAAGATCGGTCGTCCGCCAATCTCTACCATCGGCTTTGGCAAAACGTCCGTCTCCTCGCTTAGCCTTGTGCCAAACCCGCCCCCTAAAATAACTACTTTCATAGGAGGATTATATCAGGTCGTCCTTATGCTCTCGCGGCGATCGCTACGCGCAGGCGCTTGACAAGCGGCAAGGCGACAAACCCTCTGTAGCGTTTCAAAAGCCAATGAATAACTTTTGGCGGAAAGATCGCGAGCAAAAACAGAGATGATTTTGCGACGATTCCTAACGGTTTTTTACGCAACACATTTAACGCTTCGCGGCGGCGATTATCAAGAAGCAGATAAGTAAAAAGCCCCTTAATTCTGCGCCGATAGTATTTGGGCATTTTGCGATCAAAACCCGTCTCTTCCATTTCCTCTATTTCGGCTTGTTGCCATTTTGCGAAGGCTTCTGCCTTTAATAGCGCGTTATCGGGATTAGTTAAACGATTTGTCGTATTGTCCGCGTCGGTTGGGGTAGTAACGGCGATTTTCCATATCGGACATGGCAGAGAAGGATCATGGTATTTAACAAAATTGCGAATAACGCCGTAAGATTCCGCGCCAATCGTTCTAGTAATTTCCGATTCCATAAAAGTAGGACGACCAAACTTTGTTTGAATAATATAAACAAAATCGCCGCCAATAGAGAGGTAATTTTCGCGATATTTAATAAACGTCGCTTCGTCCCAAAAGAAAAAATCGTCAAAAGGAATATCCATAGCGTTTGTACGCATAAAACCGAAAGCGCCGTATTTGCGCCAATTTTCAAGCGAAAAAATCGCGTCGAAGGCTTTTTGCAAACTGCCAGCAATAAATAGATCGTCGTCGTCCGCAAGTATTAAAAAATCGCCCGTCGCCAACTTAGCTCCCACATTGCGAGCGGCGTTAACGCCTATGTTTTGTTCTAAGCGGCGAATTTTTACGCGATCGCCGTATTTTTCAAGGTCTTTGGGATCGATAGGATCGCTAGAGCAGTCGTCGATAATCAAAACGTTGATCGCGACATCGCGCAAGTTCTGATCAAAAATCGAATCCAAAACGCTCAAAATAATTTTCGGACGATTATGGTTGGTAATAACGATCGTAAGCCTCATACGCGATCCCAATTAGCGGGGCAGGGATCGAACTCGCGCCAATTTTCATACCAAGTTTGCGGCGCGATTACCCGCTTATTCTCGTTGTTATTTAACCATGCCGCCCAATAACTAAACGTTGAATTCGCGACGATATTATGTTTGCAATTTCGCATTAGTTCAAAATCTTCCAGCTCGTTTTGCGTTTGATCGACAAAAACCGCGTTGTTAGAGGGAATAAAGTCTAGATTTGCTTTGCTCCACGCCTGATCGTTGCTGAAAATAAAAAACGTCGGAGATTCTATTTTTTCTAAAGCGCTACGAACGGCTTTTTTGTAGTATTCAACGCCGATCGTAGGCGCTCTTTTACCTGCGTCGCTTACTTTTTTGCTTAACTTATGGCTATCGCTTTTAAGATCGCTTAAACGAATATGAACCGATACGCTATTTTCTTGTTTGACGACCCGCATAAAATCGCGAGCCGCCGCGCTTAACGGCGTTTGTAATACAAGATCGCTCAACAATTCGGAGCGTATATCGGCAAAGTAATTTTCGTTACAAAAATAGCCGCTTAAATAAACGTCTTTATAATCAAAAACTCGAGGTATAAAACGACTCTCCTCTTCGCGTCTTTCAATATAAAAACTCTTTTTCTTATAGTGAAAAATTCCTTTTCGCGCAAGCCTATGCAATATGCGCGATCTAGGCGCAAGGCGTTTAATTTCCGTTATAGACGCGATCGGCGCGTCAATAGCGAAGTTCTTTAATCGAAAACCGCCGTGCGCCTTAAATTCGTCGAAATAGGAGGCGTCAAGTTTAAGAATATCGTTATGCGTTAGCGAGATCGATCGTCCGATCGCGTATTGAAATAGCTGATTGCCAAGCCCGCCCATAATCCTAGCTATAACCATCGCCGCCTCTCTTTGCCGACAAACGACTAAAGCTCGCTCTTAATAAAGCCCAAAGCGCCCGTCTTTTCTGCGGTATAGCGCCCGCAATTTGCCGCTGTTTTTTTCGCTAAACGCCACGAACGATACGCTAGTTTCTTTCACGTAGGCAAGCGCCTCGTCGATCGTAAAGCTAAACTCTGGAGCGGTTTCGATCACCTCCGCGCTTTCGACGTCGCTATAAAGCGCTGGAATATCCGACTCGTATTTGTGCGGAACCTCTATGCCGATCTTGTCGCTAACTCTATCTTTGTAACGGCGAAGCGCCTTTTTCGCGCGTTCTACGGCAATATCCGCCGCGACGTAAAAATCCTTATCGGTTTGCTTGATGACAATCGTATCCTTGCGGGCGAGCTGAATCGTGAATTCAACCAATACGGCGGGCTTGCCGTGTTTGCCGTCCTCCTCGACGATCGTCTTAACCGCGATAATATCAAGGTTGTATTTCTCTAGTTGGTCGACCGCTTTGGCGATATATTCGCGCATCGATTCCGTCAATTCCAACTTGCGAGCGACAATACTTGCGTTCATTTTCTCTCCTTTTTTTGTTATTTTACAACGCGCGCGCTAATCCCACTTCGGCGACAAGCCTTTCGGATCGCATTCGCGCCTGCCGCTATCCAAAGCGTCAATCGCGGCGATCTCTTCCGCGCTAAGCCGTAGTTTGCTCGCTTCAAGATTGGCGAGCAGATGCGCTTTGTTGGTCGAGCTAGGAATAACGGCGACGTTTTTGCCGATCGCCCACGCGATTACGACGCCAGCGGGATCGATCCCGCGTAAAGAGGCAATCTTTGCTATAACGGGATCGTTTAGATATTTTCCGTAACTAAGCGTCATATACGATACGATCGAAACGCCATTTTGAACCGCGAAATCGCTAACTTTGCGATTTTGAAACCAAGGGCTAAGTTCGACCTGATTGCATACGATTTCGTTTTTGCCCGCAATGCCGATCGCCTCGCGTAAGAGCGCGTTTGGAAAGTTTGAAACGCCTATATTTTTAGTCAGCCCTTTTTGCTTGGCTTTGATCAATTCTTCAAGATAGACCTTCAGAGGAATCCCTTCGGGCGAAGGCCAATGAATCAGAGTCAGATCGACGTAATCGGTTTTAAGTTTTCGCAAACTCTCGTCGATCGACGCTATAAAACGTTCTTTTGAAAAATTGGTTATCCAAACCTTCGTCGTTATAAAAATCTCGTCGCGTTTAACGCCGCTTTTTGCGATCGCCTCGCCTACCGCCTCTTCGTTTTCGTATATTTGCGCCGTGTCGATCGCTCTATAGCCAACCGAAAGCGCGTCGCTTGCGGAGCGCTCGGCGACTTTGCCGACAAGCCGAAAGGTTCCTAAACCAAACAACGGAACTACGCCCATCTCGTCTCCTTTTTTCTGATTACTCGTCTGTTAAAATACCCAAAAAAGGATTATCTTGAAACTATTATTTATCGGAGATATAGTGGGAAAAGCGGGGCGCAACGCCGTCAAAAGCCGCCTTGAGCGCGTAAAAAACGAACATAAGATTGATTTTTGCGTCGCGAACGGCGAAAATATCGCTCACGGCTTTGGCGTTACGGCAAAAACAGCCGAAGAGCTATTTAACGCGGGGGTCGATCTAATCACGGGCGGCAATCATACGTGGGATAAAAAAGAGATTATCGCGTTGTTAGACGAAAAGCCGATAATCCGCCCGCTTAACTTTCCGATCGGCGCTCCGGGCAAAGGCGTTTGGATTGCGCAAACCGATCAAACGCGCTTTGCGATTGTTAATCTAATCGGTTTTCATAATATGGGAATCGTGGATAATCCCTTTCGCGCGATCTTAAAAGCGATCGACGATCTAACAAGCGACGGCGTTAAGACGATCGCGATCGACTTTCATAGCGAAACGACGGCGGAGAAAAACGCGCTTTTGAAATTGCTGGAAGGTAAAGTTAGCGCCATAGCGGGGACGCACACCCATATCGGCACGGACGATCTTTTGATCGCAAACGGAGTCGGATACGTTAGCGATATAGGTTTAAGCGGGATTAGAAACGAGGTGATCGGAATGGATAGCGCGGAGCCTATCAGACGTTATATGACGGGAATGAAACGCGGCTTTGAAACGATCGATAGCGGACGGACGATTTTTCAGGCGATCGTCTTTGAAATTAACGACGACGGCAGATGTATAGATTGTTATAAGATCAAAGCATACGACGACGACGAAACGTTTATATCCCAAAGACACGGAGGCGGCTGGTGATCGAAACAAGCGCCGATCTGCTTTTGGCGCTAAGCAAGTTATCGCTAATCGAAGGCGATCGCTATCCGCGTTGGTGGCGAAACTACGGCGCGTGGTTCGTTCTACCCGAAGCGATCTTAACGCAACAAACGCAATGGGAAAAGGTAGAAAAATCGGTTGAAAATCTGATAAAACTCGGTCTAGATTCGCCCGAAAAATTAGCTCGCGCCGATCGACTAATCGTAGCGCAAGCGATCGCTCCCGCAGGCTTTTATAATCAAAAGGCGGATCGGATTATTTCGCTTTTGAATTTTATGCTTAAAGAGTTTGGCAATTTTGAAAACTTTGCGGCAAACGTCGATCGCGAGCGGCTTTTGGCGCAAAAAGGAATCGGCTTTGAAAGCGCCGATTCTATTTTATGCTACGCCTGCCAAAGGGCGGTTATGGTCGTCGATAGTTATACCGCCCGATTGCTATCGGCGCTAGGCAGAGAGTTTGACGATTACGACGAGATTCAAAATTGGCTCGTTTTTGGCGTTGAAAACGAGTTTGATCGCGTTAAAAAAGAGTTAAATGTTAGTTTGGAGCTAACCTACGCCTATTTTCACGGCGCGATCGTAGAGTTTTGCAAAAAACAAAAACGCGGATCGTTCGATCTCTTAGCGCTCGATCTAAAACAGATTTAACGTTGCGCGTCAGTCGCGGATTAAATTATTTTCTTCGAGATTTCGCAACATCCCGCATTCGCCTAACTCGCACGCTTTTTTTGCGTCTTTCGTCGCGTTTTTGTAATTTTCTTGCTCGGCGTAAGCTATGGCGCGATTATAGTAAGCGCCGACGTTGTTTGGATCGAGTTTGATCGCTTGGGCGTAATCGTCGATCGCATTGCTTGTAATGCCTAAATCGGCGTAAGCGTTCCCGCGATTAATATAAGCCTCAACCTTCTTAGGATCGAGCTTGATCGCTTGCTCGTAATCCGTGATCGCTTGGGTGTAATCGTCTAAATCATGATAGACGATCCCTCGATTATAGTAAGCGTCGACGTAGTCTGGATAGAGCTTGATCGCTTGGGTGTAATCAGCGATCGCTTTATTTTTATCGCCTAATTTTTTGTAGGCAAGCCCGCGATCAACGTAAGCGTTGGCATAGCTCGGATCGATTCTAATCGCTTGGCTGTAATCGGCGATCGCATTGCGGTAATCGCCTAAATCATAATAAACGATCGCGCGTTGGCGGTAAAGGAAGGCGTTTTTTGGCTCCTCTTTAATAGCGATCGAATACTGTTTGATCGCCCCTTTATAGTCTTTGTCTTTATAATAAGCCGCATACCCTCGCTCGAACGCGCTATCCGCATAAACAAAAGCCGCCGTTAAAACCAAAGCGATAAACGCTTTTCCTAGTAAATCAAACCTCATCTTTTATCCTTATATTTCGCAATCTAAAACGAATTTATTCAAAACATTTTCCTACTATGTTTAAGTCGCCCGTTACGGAGTTATATCTCCAAGCCTTGCCGACGCAAAGTTCTGAAAGAGAATCGTTGCTGCCTAACGTAGAAAGACCTTTGATAAAAGAGATCGCGCCGCCGCTTACCGTCGTATCTCCTTCGTATTGATTAACATAGCCGCTTGGATCGCTTCGCGTTTCAAAAGAGTAGCGCGCGTCTGGCTCAAGAACGATCGCAAGCGTGGTAGCGCCTTTTTGCGCGTCGGTTCTTGCGCCGTTAAATCGCGGGCTTATCGGCGTAGCTTTATCTCCCGTAGCGCCGCCTTCGCTCCAAAAATCGACGCTAAGAGCGTTAGGATAACCCGTAACGCTTAGTTGATTTTCGCCTTCGCCTCTTTGCGCTGGATAGGTAACGTAATAGAAAGCGCCCCGATCGTCAAGAATCGTAACGTTAAACTCTCTGCCCTCGTTGGCTATCGCTTCTGCGCGAATCGCTTGCAACGCCGATCGAACCGCGTCAATTCCGCTTTTTTCGGCGGCGACCAAAGCCTCGTTGGGTAGACAACCGCATCCGATTCTAGGATAGGCGATAAAGATCAAAATACCAACCGCCGCAATAGTAACAAACGTCTTTTTTAGATACCCCTCTCGCATTATCAACCCCCTGCGTCAAATAGCGAATTATAGCGCCAACGCTTCGTTACGATCATAGACAAAGGCGTTTCAAAGACGGTTTTAGAATATGGCGTTTTGCGATTAATGCCCGCCGCAACCGCAAGAACAACTATGATCGCCATGGTCGTGATGATGATGCCCGCCGCAACACTCCGAGCCTTCTAAAAAGCCCGTGGCCAATTCGGTTTCGGTCGCCTCGCGCGTTTTTACGACTTTTACGAAAAAGTCGAGACTTTTGCCCGCTAAAGGGTGGTTGTAGTCGATCGTTACCGTTTCGTCGCCGATCGCCTTTACCGTAACCTGAACGGTATTCCCGTCGTCGGATTGCCCGTAGAGCGTCATTCCTTCGCGCAGTTCTACGCCCGCAAATTGTTCTTTTTCAATCTCCTCGATCGCGTTTTCGTCGTATTTGCCATACGCCTTTTCGCTTGGGACGATCAGCTTTTTGCTCTCCCCCTCGCTCATCTGCGCGATCGCCTCTTCCAACCCCGCGACGATATGCCCGCCGCCCATTAAAAACTCTAGCGGATCGCCGCCTATGTTATCGTCGATCGCCTCGCCCGAAAGCGCGTCTTTAACTTCGTATTCTATGCTCACAACTGCGTTCTTTTTGATAGCCATTATCTATGCCTTTAGTAATTTTTCGTAATTGTAGCCATTTAGCGGTTTAGGCAAAAGGCAAATGCGGATACGATCGCGGTTTTATTAACCAAAACGCATATTGGACGGCAAAACAATGTTGGAAAATCGGTTAAAGGCTCTTAGCGCGGCGATCGTTCAAAGTTACGACGATCTAAGCGAAACGATCAAGTTCGGTTCGGCGGCTCTGCCCGCGTCCAAAAAACTTGTCAAACTTTTGGGCAAATTGCAGGCGCTTTTGTTCCCCGCCTATTTTGGCAAACCTTTTAGTATTCCCGCTTCGGTTAGTTGTCATGTGGGGGTCGCGCTAGAGGAAATTCAAACCGAGCTTAGCCGCGAAGTCGCTAAAGCGTTGCCGCATTTGGAGCGCTACGCCAAAGAGGAGACAAACGATCTTGCCGCCGAAGCGCGTTGGCTCGTTATCGCGTTTTTGGAGCAACTGCCGCAGATACGCGAGGCGCTAGAAGCGGATATTCAAGCCGCGTATGACGGCGATCCCGCCGCTTTCAGTAAAGACGAGGTGATCGCCTCTTATCCCGGATTTTACGCGGTGATGACCTATCGCTTGGCAAATCGACTTCATAAATTGGGAGCGCCGCTGATTCCGCGTATTTGGTCTGAACACGCGCACGGGCGCACGGGAATCGATATTCACCCTGGAGCTTCAATCGGGCGATATTTTTTTATCGATCACGGCACGGGCATTGTGATCGGCGAAACGACCGTGATTGGAAACCACGTAAAAATCTATCAAGGCGTTACGCTAGGCGGCATATCGACTCGCGGCGGGCAGGCTTTGAGAGGCGTTAAGCGCCATCCGACTGTGGAGGATTACGTTACCATTTATAGCGGCGCGTCGATCTTTGGCGGACAAACGGTTATAGGAAAGCATAGCGTGATCGGCTCGAACGTGTTTATCGCTACGAGCGTTCCCGAATATACAAAAGTTAGCGTCAAAAATCCGGAACTACAATATAAAGATAATAATCTTACGCCCAAAAACGAGCTTGAACAAGACGAATTTTGGACGTGGAACATCTAAAATACGTCGCCGATTTTCGGTCGATCGACGCAATAAGAGCGGTTTTGGTTATTTACAAAACGACGATTGAGGAGAACTTGGTATGGGAAATACAAACTATATTATCGGCGCGATCGCCGGCGATATAATTGGCTCTGTTTACGAGTGGAATAACGTAAAAACGGTTGATTTTGACTTATTTACAGAAAAATCAACTTTTACAGACGATAGCGTTCTTACGTTAGCGACAATGGATTGTATATTAAGCGACGATAATTATAAAACGTTATATCAAAAATACGCTAGAGATTATCCGCTTAGAGGATTTGGGGGATCTTTTTGCCGTTGGATATATAGCGATAATCCTAAGCCGTATAATAGTTGGGGAAATGGTTCCGCAATGCGCGTTAGTCCTGTAGGGTGGGCGTTTAATACCATCGAGGAAGTAGTGATTCGAGCAAAAGCGAGCGCCGAAGTAACGCATAATCACCCTGAAGGAATTAAAGGGGCGCAAGCGGTTGCGTCTGCAATTTTTATGGCGAGAAATAATAAAACTAAAGACGAAATTAAGGAATATGTGGAAAAAACGTTTGGCTATGATTTAGATAGAACGATCGACGAAATAAGACCAAAATATAAATTTGACGTAAGTTGCCAAGGCTCGGTTCCCGAAAGCGTCATAGCTTTTTTGGAAAGCGACGATTATGAAAGCGCCATTAGGTTAGCAATATCGCTTGGAGGAGATAGCGATACAATAGCGTGTATAACCGGCGCGATAGCCGAAGCTTTTTATAAAACTATTCCTGAAAATATTGTGCAAAACGTTCTTGAACGTTTACCGAATAAACTAATAAATCTGCTTGAAAGATTTTCCTTAAAATATAAATGAAATGGTATATAAAATATGCGAAAGCGCCCAAACCGCGCATAACAAGCTATTTCTTAAAAAGATCGCTATGAGTTCCCGTTCTAGCAAGACGTAATTCGCCGTTTTCTATCAAATAAATTAAAAGCCAATCGGGTTCGATATGCGCCTCCCAATAAGGTCTCAAAACCCCCTTTAACGGATGGGCTTTATATGCGGCGTCCAACGGCGATTCTTGCGAAAGCGTTTCAAGTAAAACTTTAAGTTTGCTCATATCGACGCCGCTTTTTTGCATACGCTTAACGTCTCGCCGAAAACGCGACGACCAAATAGGCGTTAGCAAAATTATAAACCTAGCTTCTTATAAGCCTCTTCAAGCGACGAAGCGCGTTCGCTCTCGCCTTGTTCTAGCTCGTTAATCGCTTTAATCGTTTCGTCGTTTGGGATCATAAAATCGCTTGGCGACGCTTTTAGCGCTCGCGCTAATTTTTGAGCGTATTTATATGGAACGGCGCGGCGGCTACGCTCATAGTCCGATATATGGCTTTGAGGAACGCCGATTGCGGCGGCTAACGCCTCTTGCGTTAATTTTGCCCGCTCTCGCAGAGTTTTTAATTCGTTGCGGTAAGGTTTGACGCTTTTTTGTTTGGGCGATAATCTAAGCGCTCCGCCAAGCCGCGATATTAACTCCGAAATCATCGGCAGACAATCCGCCGCGATAGTAATGTTCGCCTCGATCGTAGCGTTTCGCATAACATATCCTAATGTTTGGTATATTTATACCGCTATTATACCAACCAAACTTTTACTATCGCTCCGCGCAATTTGTCGATCGGCTCTAGGCGTAAATCAAATAAAACGCTTCAAGCTATTCGACGACCTCAAAGCCGATCTCGTCGATCGCGGTTTTTACGGCGTTTAGATCGATCTTTTGCGGATCGCCCTCAAACGAAACCTTGCCGCTTTTTAGATCGACTTTAACCTCGCCCACTAGCGGCTTTAACGCTTTAGTTACCGATTCTACGCAGTGTTGGCAACGCATTCCGCTTACTTTTAACTCGACTGCTTCCACTATTTTCCTTTGAAGTTAAACGACAATAATAGTCAAAAGTCGCTAAAATCGCGCAAGACTACGTAAAAGGGGGCAGAGATGAAACGGGCAGTTTTGGCGGCGGCGATCGCGCTTTGCGGTTGCGCCGATAAATCGATTGAGGTTTTTCAAAGCGAATGCGACAAAGGCGAAACAAAAAGCTGTTTTGATCTAGGCGATCATTACGAACGCGGAATTAACGTCGATCGCGACTACGTTAAAGCGGCTGCGCTTTACGAAAGAGCGTGCGATCTTAACTACTATGAAGCGTGCGCTAAAGCCGCCCGATTATATGCTTTCGATCTTACGCCGGCGTTCAATCGAACTAAAGCCGAAACGCTCGTCAAAAAGGCGTGCGATCATAATGTCCCGCAAGGTTGCGGACAATTAAGCGAAATATATATTGACGGAAGCCCCATTATCAATATAGAAAAGAATGAAACAAAAGCGTTTGAGTTAGCTATGAAATCCTGCGATCAGAACGACGCTTTCGGCTGTTATATACTTGGCGTTATAAAGTTTGATAAAAACGCTACAACCGAGCGGAACGCCGAAGCGATTAAGATTTACGCTAAAGCCGCAAACCTTTTTAAGAAAAACTGCGAAAAAGGCTACGGCATAGATTGTTTCCTAACGAACCGTTACTATCTAAGCAAGGGCGCGGATCAAAATGATGAAAAATCTTTGTTATACGCCTCGAAAGCGTGCGAAGCGCAAATAGGCTGGGGCTGCGAAAACGCCGCCGCTATGTATGCTTTCGGACTTGGCGTGAAGAAGGATAAAGAAAAAGAGGGATTTTACCTTGAAAAATCTTGTTACTTTGGCGTAAGCGCGATGTGTCTTAGGTTGGCTGATAATTACGCCGAAGGCTTTGGCGGCTTTGATAAAAATATACCAAAGGCGATCGAGCTTCATAATAAAGGGTGCGAATTGGGCTGCGTTTATTGTTGTAGCCATTTAGGCGATCTATACGCAAAAGGCGACGAAGGGCTTAAGCCGGACGAAATAAAAGCAAAAGAGTTCTATCAAAAAGCAAACGATATTTTTGAGAGCGAGTGTTCATTGGGTTACGCGTCAAGTTGTAAC
>JAISRI010000112.1 GCA_031273735.1 Helicobacteraceae bacterium | reverse complement strand
ACGCTATTTTCTCTGCCGTTTATTTTTATCGCTATGATCGTCGCCCAACGCGGTTGGTTTGGCTGGGAGTTGCTTGGTTTGGGCTTGTTGGCGGCCGTCTGCGCGAGAAACTTCGCTATGAGTTTTAATCGCCTTGTCGATCGCCGTTACGACGCTTTAAATCCGCGCACGGCAAAACGCCCAAGCATAGACGGCAGGCTTAGCGTCCCCTCTATGGTCGTCTTTACGTCGATCAACGCTATCGCTTTTATCGCCGTTTGCAATTTTATAAATCCGCTTGCCTTCGCGCTTTCCGCGCCATTTTTGGCGATTATGGCAAGCTATTCGTTTATCAAACGTTTTAGTTGGACGGCGCATTTGGTTTTGGGCGTTTCGCTTGGGCTTGCGCCGATTGCGGGCGCGGTGGCGGCGCAGGGAGAAATCAACTCGTGGGCAATCGCGCTTTCTATCGGCGTTACGCTATGGGTAGCGGGCTTTGATCTGCTTTATTCGCTTCAAGATCGCGAGTTTGACCAAAAAAACGGGCTTTTTTCGATCCCCTCTCGTTTCGGCGTTAATACGACGCTGATAATCGCTAGGATTTTTCACTCTTTGGCGCTTTTATCGTGGATATTTTTCTGCGTTTTAGCCGAGCTTGGCGGCTTTGCGTGGATCGGCGCGGTTTTAAGCGGATCTATGTTGGTAATAGAACACAGAATCGCCGCCGACGGTATGGAAAATATCAATCGCGCTTTTTTCACCGTTAACGCGTGGCTTAGCGTCGTATTCTTTGCGTTTATCGTGTTGGATTCGATATGGACAATATAAACGAAATGCGTTGGATAACCGCGCCTCTAACGGCGGAGTTTTCGCTTGAAAACGAGAATGGCAAAGGTTTTAAGCTTGAGTTTGAAAAACTTTCCGAAAGCGACGACGATCCGTTAAGCGAATGGCTGAAACTCGCCCGCGCAAGGGGCGAAACAAAAGAGAGCGATCCCGTAACGTTAGCTTTGTTAATAGAATTAAATCGTAAGATCGACGATCTAACCCGTTTTGTCAAAGGCGAGAAAAAAACGCGCGTAGAATTAAAACATAGCGCGGCGCTAGACGGCGTTAATTACGCGCATTTTCTCCTTGCCGACGACTCGTTAATCCCAAACGAACGCTATTACGCTAGAATCGCTATGCCAATTTTTCCAATCCGCGACGTAGGATTTTATTTTATAGCAAAAAGCGCTCGCGTAGGCGAAATCGCGTTAATGCACGAGCGCGATCAGAAGGCGTGGGATAGCTACGTCGCGTCGAGAGAACGCTCGATGATCCGCCAAATGAAGGAGCGCCAATGAGTACCGACGAAACGACGTTGTTAATTTACGTTCTTGCCGGTTGTATGCTGTTAATGGCGCTATTTCTGATCGCTAGAGAGTTTAGCGCTTCAAAACAGGCGCAACGAATAGAGACGGCTTTATTGATAGCAAAAAGGGCGCGAGCAGAGCTTGAACACGACTTAAAAGTAACGCAACAAAACTCGCTTGACGAGATCAAAAAACAGAGCGAAACAATCTTGATCGAACGTATCAAAGAGATAAAAAACGAGTTGCGCGATATGCAGATTGAAAACGATACGAGAGCGTTAAGAATCGATCGCCTAGAGGAGCGAATTAGCGAATATCTAAGCCCTCCGTCCGCTAACGTTAATCTCGATCCTACTAGGGCAATTTCGCTTTACAACTCGGGTTACAATATAAACGAGATCGCAAGAGAGCTAAAAACTACTCCCGACGAAGTAATTTTGACGCTTAAATTAAACAACGTCAATCCAAACCGCATATAAATAAGGTAAAAAACCGCGTAGTCGTCTAAGTTTTCTCAGTTTTTAGGGATTCGCGGTTAAAATACCACGCAATGCGGCAAGTTTTACGAACTACGTTTTTTTTATTCTTTATCGTTCTATTCGCCTATGGCGAAGAGTTCGATCGCAGGCGGCTTGGCGCCGACGGCAAGAGCGAGCGCGTAAGGATTTCTCTCGACGAGCGGATAGTTATCAACCACACGCCCGATCTGATCGAGATAACCATCAACGAAGAAAAAAACTATATCGACGCTAGAGCGCTGAAAAAAAGCGGCGAAGGCGTGGCGGAGATCGCGCCGACGAACGGCGGCGAAAGCCGTTTTATCGTTTTTATCGTATCCGATCGCCCCAAAGCGGACGCTTTTGCTTGGAAGATCGACGCTTTGGCTAAAGGCGCTCCGCCCGTTTTAACCGAGCCGCCATTTGGAACGCTAAGCGTCAATGGCGATACGGTTTTTTATTCGGGCGAAACGCAGGGCGTTTTTTTCGCCGTTTATGCCGCGAAGGACAAAACGCTTGCGAAAAAGCAGATCGCGGTTACCGATAGCGGGCTGATCGCCATCGACGCGATTTTGGAGGCAAGGGCGGGCGAAGCGGCAAGATCGCCTATAGAAGCGGCGTTCAAATTAAATCCCGCGATTGTCCTCGATCCCGAAAAGGGCGAAGCTACGATCGACGAAAAAGGGATCGTCTTTTTAGCGAATGAGGGCGCGGAGGGCGTCGATAGGCTGGCGTTTATCCCTTATAACGGCGCAAAGCCGATCACGCTTCCTATACGAATCATAAACGCGGAAACGATCGGGGTAAAAACGCCGTATTCAAAAGTTCGCGACGGCGTAAAACAGACGATCAAAACCAACGAAAACGGCGGCGCGAATATAGAGTTTTACGATCGACAGAACAGACTTTTGCTCTCTTTAGTAGCGCCGCCTAGATCGAGAGTCGTCGAGCGCGATCGCGGCTTTATCGTAGATTACGGAAGCGTTACTTTGGCGATAGAAAATAACGCGGAAGTTAAAGGAAACGTAAGCGGAAGTCAAATATCCGTCGCCGCGCCATCGAATGTGGTAATTCTTAGCGGCGGCGCGATCGAGGCAAAAATCGGACGCGGCTCTTTATATGCCGATCGTTACGGCGTTCGTCTTGCAAGCGGCGATCTAGCCTATCCGCTTTTGCCCTCCGGTAGCGAGGCGAAGCTAGACGCGCAAGGTTTTTTTGCGCGAGCCGTTTTAACTAGCGAAGATCGCTTTTTGCCCTTTGGGTGGATTTACGGCGAGGACGACGAAGGGGAGCTTATGCGCTTAAACGCGATCGACGAAAGCGATGTTTTTTTGCGCGCCAAATGGGGCGAAAAGACCGCGCTGGAATACGACGGCGAAAGCTTTGAGGCAAAACCGATCGCCCCGCGCAAAGCGACGATTTTCCTGCGATCGGGTTGGAATCCTTTTGTTCCCAGCGGAGATTTGGCGCTAGATTTGCTTTCAGGCGTAACGAAGGCGATCGAAACGGCGGAGGAGAATCAAAACGCGCTTTGGGCGCAATACGACAGCCGCCTGCCGAAGTCGCTTAATCGCCTTCATAGGTTGCATTCGGGGCAAATGTATCAGTTACTCGCCTCGCAGGATACGACGATCGAAACGTTTGTTACGCCGCAAAGCCCAGTATGGCTTAAAGATGCGCGTTACGTCGGCGTTAGCGAAGGCGAATACGCGCCTTTGACGCTCCCGAACGACTGCCGTTTATTTGATTTTGACGGTTTAGAGGCAAATAATTATCAGGCTGGGGAGTTTTACCGCTTGGAACGCTTAAAATGAGATTATTGTTATTTTTAATCGCGCTTCTATTTGCGGGGTGCGGCGATACGCGATTAAGCGAACGCCAAAGCGAAACGCCCGTAGGCGAATTATCAAGCGCCGATAGTTTCGCCGTTTCAGGGAGATTTTCTGGGCGTTTATACGCAAGCGTAACGACGCAAAGCGCGGGCGAACTGCCGATCACAATCACCGACGGCGTTAGCTTTACCGCGCAGATCGACGGCGCTTTAAGCGGCGAATCGATCTATCTTGAAATAAACGAAATCATCCGCGAAGTTTTTGTGGAAGTTAAAGCGGGCGAAACGCAATTTATCGCTCCGTAACCGCATCGCCGACGTATATTAAACTTAAGCGGCGTTTAGTTACTATGCGCGCGTATTTGAAATAAAGAAGCTTTGATGGAGCAAAAGGCGTTTATGTTTGGTTCGAGTTCGACCGCGAATAAAATATCCTGCCGATCGTGTCGTAAAAATACGCCGTAATCGGATTTTTGGACAATAATTCCCAACGTTGGACGGACGCTAACGGGGGGGGTGGGGGGGGGGCGAAACCCTTCACGACAAAATGATATACCCTCCGCAAGCCATAAGCGATCAAAGCTACGACGCTATTGTAATCGCTACGTTAATTAGCCACGAATCGCTTCTTAAGCAGTTAATCGATCTTGGCGTAGATAAAGACAAGATCAACTTTGATTACGTAATCTTTCCGGTCAAAGCTAGAGTTATGTTCCTCGAAAAGTTGGCGGTAACGTTTAACGAAAAAAGAATCGAAGGTTGCGTCGCGGAAGGCGGCGTTTTTCAAGGCGATTTTGCAAGAGAGATCAACCGCGTTTTTCCCGATAAAACGTTATATCTTTTTGATACCTTTACGGGTTTCGACCAAAGGGATATTGCCAAAGAACGCTCTAGCGGATTTTCCCAATATGAAGAAGGGCATCTAAACACGACCTCCGAAGAGATTGTAAGGGGCAGATTGCTCTATCCAAATAAGGCGATAATTAAAAAGGGATTTTTCCCGCAAACCGCGCAAGGAATCGACGAACGGTTTTGCTTTGTCAATCTCGACTTTGATTTGCACGATCCGATTTTAGCCGGATTAGAGTTTTTCTATCCAAGAATGGTTACGGGCGGCGCGATATTGGTCCACGACTATTTTAACCCAGGTTATAGAGGCGTAAAAGTCGCGGTAGACAGTTTTGCTAAAGAAAGCAACGTTACGCCAACGCCAATCGGCGACGGAATTAGCGTAGTTATCTATCGCTAACGATTTATTACGCGCTATCGACTAAAGATTGTTCCTCCGCTTTTAGCGTAGTGCGGATACGCGCTATCGTTCCGCGCGGGAATGATGGCGCGCGGCAGATTTGTCGCGTTAAATACGGGATTAGAAATACGTTGGTCTTGGTTTGGATTCTAGCTTTCGCATTGCGAGCGTCGCCCTTCGCTACGGGAACTGCCGCGCCACGCCGTCGTTTGCGCAATGCCGCAACATTTTTTTGATCTTGTCCGTTACGGTTTCAATCTTGTAAGAACCCTTTGCGTTGCATAAAGTTAAATAGAGCGCAAACGCCTAGATCGCACGCTTTTTTAGCGTCTTTTGCCGCGTTTTTTAGATCCCCCGTAGCTCCAAAAGCGTCGCCGCGATTACTATAGGCAAGCGCGTAGTTTGGGTCGATCTCGATCGCTTTATTAAAATCGGCTAACGCCTTTTTGTAATCGCGCAACTCTTTATATACGAGTCCGCGATTATTATATGCGTATGCGTAGTTTGGATCGATCTTGATCGCTTTGCCGTAATCGGCTAACGCTTTTTTGTAATCGCGCAGATCGGCGTATGCGTTTGCGCGGTTATTATACGCTTTTAAATAGTTTTGATCGATCTTGATCGCTTTATTATAATCGGCGATCGCTTTATTATAATTTTTACTTTTGGCGTTCGCGTCGCCGCGATTACTATAGGCAAGCGCGTAGTTTGGGTCAATCTCGATCGCTTTATTAAAATCGGCTAACGCTTTTTTATAATCTTTTGCGTCAAGATAAGCATTTCCGCGATTGTTATAAACGATCGCAAAATTAGGATCAAGCTCGATCGCTTTATTATAATCGGCGATCGCCGCTTCTTTATTGTTTAGCTCCTCATAAACGATCCCGCGATTATTATATGCGCTTGTATAATTAGGATCGATCGCAATCGCCATATTGTAGTAAGCGATCGCGTTTTCATAATCACCCGACTTTTCATACGCCAAAGCGTCGTTATAATAATCGACCGCGCTTTTAGGATTTTCTGGGTTCTCTTGCGTATCTAACGCAACGGCGTTTTTATCGGCGCAACCAAACGAGGTCAATAATAAAGCGCCTATAAAAGCGAATACAACTAGTTTTTTCACAATTATGCCTTTCAGCGAATCTTAAATCGCGTAAATAGGCATTTTAACGTCAAAAATTGATATTATCTTTGATACTTATCAACATAGTAGAAATAAAAACTTTACTTATATCAAACAAAGCAATCGCGTTTTTATTGCGTTACGATAAACGCGGTTTAATTAGCTCTCACATCCAATCAATTACCTTTGCCACCTCTTCCGCGACAAAGCATTTAATATCGATTTTACTTAACGGTTTTCGCGGAACTACCGCCTTTTCAAAACCTTGCGAAACGCCTTCGGTTAGGCGTTGATCCATACTTGAAACTTCGCGTATATCGCCTATCAAACTTACCTCGCCGATAAAAAGCGTTTTTTCGCCGATCGGACGGTTGCGAAAACTGCTTAAAATAGCCGCGATAACGGCAAGATCGGCGGCGGTTTCATTAACGCGAATCCCGCCGGCTATATTGATAAAAACGTCGTATCTATTAAACGGAAGCTCAAGTTTTTTTTCCAATAGCGCTAAAAGCATAGTTAGCCGAGTTTGATCAAAACCTGTAGAGCTTCTGCGCGGATTTCCAAAAGCGTCGCTAACAAGCGCTTGAACCTCTAAAACCAACGGACGCGAACCTTCCATAACGATTGTAGCCGCCGAACCGCACTTATTTTCGCGTCGCGTAAAAAACCGCCCGCCTACGTTTCCCGCGCTTTTTAATCCCTCTCGCGTCATTTCAAAAATGCCTATTTCGCTTGCGCTTCCGTAGCGATTTTTGAACGCTCTTAATATGCGTAATTCTTCAGAGCTATCGCCTTCAAAATATAAAACCGTATCCACCATATGTTCAAGCACTCTTGGACCGGCAATCGATCCGTCTTTTGTGATATGTCCTATAATAAAAATAGCTATATTTTGCTCTTTTGCGATACGCATAAGCTCGAACGTAATTTCGCGCACCTGAGAAACGCTGCCTGGCGCGGCGCTTAACGCTTCGGAATAAAGCGTTTGAATAGAGTCGATCACCGCCGCTTCGTAATCGTTTTTAAGCTCTTCTTTGATCGTTTCTAAACTAATTTCGTTCAAAAGCATAAGTTTTGGTTTTAACGCGCCTATACGATCGGCGCGAAGCCTGATCTGTCCCGCGCTCTCTTCCGCGCTAACGTATAAAACTTTTCTACCGCTTTCGGCTAGATTGGCGGCGATTTTCAGCAGCAGCGTGCTTTTACCTACGCCGGGCGATCCGCCAATCAAAACTAAACTACCCGAAACAAGCCCGCCGCCAAGCGCTCGATCAAGCTCCGCCTCCCGCGTGGAAAAGCGCAGAAAGTTATCCTCTTCGACTTCGGTGATCGCGACGGCGCTTTTAACGTTTTTCGATCCGTTTGCCGCGCGTAAGTTTTTAGGTTCGATTTTCTCTTTGATCTCGATTAGGCTATCCCACGCGCCGCAATTAGAACATTTACCCGTCCAACGCGGCGTAGTCATACCGCAATGTTGACATTCAAAAAAACTTTTCGCCTTTGCCATTACCAATCTTAGTCTGAAAATATAACGATCATATAGCGTTCCGTCGTCTTGATTATTTTATAGTTAAAAATCGTCGTCGCGCATAAAAATAACTTTGACGTTTTGAACCCCTTGTTTTCAATAAGATCTTACTTTTGCGCTTGAGATGGTCGGGATGAGAGGATTCGAACCTCCGACCTTGTCGTCCCGAACGACACGCGCTAACCAGGCTGCGCTACATCCCGAAAAAGAGGCGCAATTATAGCCAAAAACGACGAAAGAAAACGCGCAAGCGTCAAAAAGTTAAATCCGTCGCCGCGTTTTTGGCGCTTTTTGTTATACTTGAAACTTTTATTTTGTAAGGCGTAATCTTGACTAAACGCGCAATTTATCCCGGTTCGTTCGATCCGATCACAAACGGACATTTAGACGTCGTCAATCGCGCCGCGTCGATTTTTGACGAGGTGGTGGTAGCGGTTTCCAGAAGCGCGGACAAAAACCCGACCTTTTCGCTGGAAGATCGCGTAGAGATGGTTAAACTCGCCGTTAGCGGCGTAAAAAACGCGCGGGTTTTGCCCTTTGAAACGCTTTTGGTGCGGTTTGCAAAAGAGCTAAACGTTCGTATTCTTGTGCGAGGGCTTAGGGCGGTGAGCGATTTTGAATACGAATTGCAAATGGGCTACGCCAACGAAAGCCTTGATCCTGAGATTGAAACGATCTATCTAATGCCAACCTTAAAATACGCTTTTATTAGCGCTTCGGCGGTGCGATCGATCTTGCGTCACGAAGGACGAATAAATCATCTTGTTCCGCTTAACGTAGCCGAATACATCGAAAAGAAAGGCGTTAAATGTTAGTGGCGATCGAAGGTATAGATTGCGCGGGTAAAACTTCGCAGATAGAAGAGTTAAAAAAGATATATAAAGAGGCGATTTTTACCTGCGAGCCGGGCGGAACTCCAATCGGCGATAAAATAAGAGACGTCGCCCTTAACGCAAAGATGAGAGAATTGACCAGAATGTTTTTATTTTTAGCCGATCGCGCCGAACATACCGAGCTTGTTTTAGCGCCAAACGCGGATAAATTGATCATATCCGATCGCAGTTTAATTTCTGGTATAGCATACGCTTGGGATCAAGCGCCGCAAGATACGTTAAAAGAGATAAATCTTTTGGCTACGCGGCGGATTGTTCCAAACTTAGCGATCTTGTTGCAACTCGACGCGCAAACACTGCAAGCTAGAATGGCGCGTCAGAAACCCGACGAGATAGAAAAACGCGGAATTGAAGCGTTACTAGCCGTTCAAGAGAGGTTAAAAGACGCGGCGGAACTTCTTAATATCCCTCTTGTGCC
>JAISRI010000107.1 GCA_031273735.1 Helicobacteraceae bacterium | reverse complement strand
TTAAAGAGTTTTTCCTGCATAGGATCGGTAAAATTACTAGGCGTAATTTTCTGCTGAAACCACATCGCCGCGCCCATCAAGATCGGCAAAATAAAGAACGGATCTTTTAACGAAAGATCGCCAATATAAAACCAGTTCGCGCCCTTTAGCTCGATCGCGTTAAGCAATATACGGTAGATTGCAAAAAAGATCGGAATCTGAAGCAAAAGCGGTAGGCAACCGCCAAGCGGATTTGCGCCGTGTTTTTTGTAGAGTTCCATCATATGCGTTTGCAATTTTGCTTTGTCGTCTTTATAGCGCGCTTGAAGCTCTTTCATTTTTGGCGCCAACTCTTTTAGTTTCGTCATACTAACCATACCTTTATGACTTAACGGAAATAAAACAATTTTGACAAGAATGGTAAATAAGACGATCGCCCAACCCCAATTTGGAATAAACGAATATATCCACTCTAAAACGACGAAAAGCGGCTTTGAAAGAAAGGTGAAAAAGCCGTATTCCACAGCGTTAGTTAATTCAGGATTGATCGCGCGAAGCCGTTCGACATATTTTGGTCCTATATAGCCGCTTAGAGTCAGATCGCCGTTTGAGCGCGCAAACGCCAGCGGAACGTCCCCGTTTTCTTTGCTGATAATAACGTTTAACGGCGATTCGTAGTTAAAAAATAGGCTTGCGTAGTAGCGATCGAACGCGCTAACCATTTTCGCTTGGCTAAAGACTTTATCGATCGCTTCGCCGTCTTCTATCGTTTCGATCGTTGCGTTTTGCGTATGAACGAGCGCGCCCTGAACCGTCATCGGATCGCTTGCGGCGATTGGTCTAAAACCGGTCGTTATAAAAAAGTCGGTTTGGCGGCTTGTTTTAACCTTTAGATCGTAATGTCCGTCGGGGTAAAAAGTAAGCGTTTTTACGATCGTTATATCGCTTAAAGTTTGCGTCAAAATCAATTCGGCGGGGCTTTCGCTCGCGTCGATAAGATCGCCTCGATAGTCGCTTTCATACGCGGTTTTGAACGCCTCCGCGTGAATTGCGCGATCGGAGAAACGAATCTCCAGCGGACGCGGATTTTTGGGATCGAGAAGCGGCGTAGATTTGCCCTCCTCGCCCTTAAAAACGACCCCCGTTAGCGTAGCTTGCGATATTCTGCCAAGCTCGTCGATTGTCAGCTCGCTTATCGCGGTTTTGACCGTAAATAGAGCCTCTTTGCCCGATAACGTTGCGTTCGCCGCGTTTGGCGCGGCGTTGTTAGAGGCGACGATCGGCGCGACGTTTGCTTCGATCGAAGCGCTTGCGTTTTGCCGTTGCGCGATCTTATTTGCTTCCTGCCTAGCCGCCGCTTGCGGTTCGACAAAATAACGCTGATAAAGCGTAATAAACGCGAATAAAACCGCGATAAATATGATCCATCTTGTTGTGGGACTGAGTTTTTCTATCAAGAATTAAACCTTTGGACGTTTTTCCTTAAAAACCTGTTTTATAGCGCGGCTAAATTGCTCTTTTAGCAAGCTAAACTCTTTTGTAACGATCGGTTTTTTGGCGACAATGGCGTAACGACCGCCCATCAAACTATTTTGTTCGGCTCTAAAAAGCTCGCGCAAACGTCTTCGCGCAAAGTTTCGCGCCACCGCGTTGCCAACCTTTTTAGAGGCGATAAAGCCAGCCTCGTTTGCTTCCGCGCTTTGAAAAAAGCAGACAAAAGCATCGGTGTGAAAACTTCTGCCTTGCTTAAAAAGGGCGTTAAAAACCTGCGAACTCTTCATACTCGCAAAAATCATTTTGCAATATTTGGCTTACGACGCGCCAAGCCGTTTGCGACCTTTAGCTCTTCGGCGGTTGATCAGCTTCCTGCCGCTTTTCGTCGCCATACGAACGCGAAAGCCGTGCGTATTGACGCGCTTTCGCTTTGACGGGTTATAGCTCGGTTTCATAGCTTTATCCTTTGTTTAAAGTTTGTTAAAAACGCGCAAGTTTAACCAGCGAAGGCTTAAGCCAAACGAGCATAATCAAATACGACGAATAAAGGACGGCTCGCGCCCAATCGCGTTGCAAGGTTGCGCTCGAGCAAAACGCGGACAAGCGCCGCCATTTCTCAAGAAACCTCTATTTTTTCATTCAAAAACCTTAAATTTAAGAAAACTTAGCATATAATGACGCTGATGTTGGTTTTCAATATCTTACAAGGCTCAAGGTTTTTTAGGTTTCGCCGTTATGCGGCGTTTAGTTCGCAAAGTTAGACAAATAATTTGAAAGATTTTTGCTTTATATTTTGCAAAAATCTTTCTTTATCTTTATGTTAGGCGGATTTCAGCCTAGCTCTTGTAAACCCGCTTCCTTCTTAATCATTCGCGCGACTTTAGCGTAGCGCGCCCGCGCGTATTTTGCATTATCGTAATTCGATTGCTTACTCAACGCCATAAGTCTTGGTTTGGATTCCCGCATTTCTGCGCGTTTGGCGTTTCGCTGGAGTAACGAGAGTTTTCTAAGAGATACTAAGCGGATCCATCTCTATATCCGTCCATTTTCCGCGAGAGATTTCGCCTGCGTAGATAAGCGCTTTCGCGGATTTGCTTCTTAGCAAAATATGAAAGCGGTATTTGGTTTTGATTCTAGCGATCGGACACGCGCCGTAACCGATAATTTCTACCCCCTCAATTGGCGTAAGTTTTTCTACGATCTCTTCAACTCTTTTTTTCGCGCTACCCTCGTTTATAGCGCTAACCAAAACCCGCAAAAGCCGAATATGCGGCGGATAGAGCGGATCGCGCCTTGCGATCTCATCTTTCAAAAAACGTTCGTAGTCGTTAATATACGGCGCGAATCGATCGTAGTTAGCCGTCTGCGCTAAAACCAGGGCTTTGGTTTTGCGCCCAGCTCTGCCCGCAAGTTGCGTAAGCAGACTAACGGCGCGTTCGTAAGCGCGGTAATCGCATTGCGCCAAAAGTCGATCTAATCCAAGCGCGATCGAAGTTTCAACGTCGTGATAGTTATGTCCTTTTGAAAGCATCTGCGTGCCGACGAGAATATCTATCTTACGATCGTTGAAAAGTTCGAGCGTATTTCTTAACGCCGCGTCGCTTTTGATCGAGTCGCGATCAAACTGCGCGATCGCCGCGTTTGGTAGCGCTTTTTTTAATAGCTCCGCAACCTCTGCAACGCCGCGTCTATTAGCGGATAATTCCGCGCTCCCGCATTTAGGACATATTTTTGGAATCGGCAAAACGGCGTTGCAGTAGTGGCAAATTAAAGCGCGTTTAGCGCTATGCACGCTCATTCCAACGTCGCAAAACGGACATTTAATACTTTCGCCGCACGTCTGGCAGATCAAATACTTAAAATTAGCGCGGGTGGGCAGAAAAACGATCGCCTGTTTTTTGCGCTCGATCGTCTCTTTAAGCGCTAAAAGCGCTTCGTCTGTAGGCGCGTCGGTCGCGTTAGGAATAAAGCGAAAGTTTCGCCCGCCCTCCTTAAAAAATTGCCCCTTCAAACGAAAGGTTTCAAAACGGCTAAAACTAACCGCGGAAGGCGTGGCGCTTCCAAGCGTTACGGGGATATTTAACTCTTTTGCCAAAACGATGGCTACGTCGCGGGCGTTATGTCTAGGAGTTTGCGCCGATTTATAGCTTTCGTCGTGCTCTTCATCGACGACGATCACGCCGAGATTTGGCATAGGTAAAAATAGCGCGCTTCTAGCGCCCGCGACGATCCTAACTTCTCCGCTCGCGATCGCTAATAAGGTTTTGCGTTTTTTGGCGGCGGATATTTTAGAGTGCCAAAGCGCCGCAAGCGATCCGAAGCGCTCTTTTAGGCGTTTTTCTATCTGCGGCGTTAGGCTAATTTCTGGCATTAAAAAAAGCGCGGTTTTATTATTGTTCAAAACGCGCTCGAATAGCTTCATATAGATTTCGCTTTTACCGCAACCAGTGTCGCCGAAAAGTAGCGCGGGTTTTGGGCGATCGATAAAATCTAACGCTTCTTTTTGGCGATCGTTTAAAACTATATTAACGTCGATTTTAATCGGCTTTATTTCGCTTTTTTTCGCGATCGTAAAAAGCGCGAGCGCTTCGCCGATTTCACATATGTAATAATAGGCGATAAACTTTGCCGTTTTAAGATATTCTGGCGAAAGCGTTTCGTCCAAAATATCGGCAATAACTTCGCATTCAAACGGCGGCCGATCGCGTTTATTTAGCACGATCGCTCCCGCTTTTTTGCCTTTAATAGGCGCGAGGATTTTAGCGCCGCAATCAATTGCGCTCTCGCTTTTGTAGGTTAGCGGCGCAAGTTTTAATCCTATTAACGCTACGTCGTAATAAAACAAGCCTAATCTATCCGCGAAGGGCGCAAGGCAAAAAAAGTTTCTTCTAACTCTTGGATCGCGTCAAATCGCCTTTGGCAGGCAATCTTGCCTTCGCATAAAATCCACACTTCGTCGCCGAGTTTGTGCGCGAGTTCTAAAGAGTGGGTGCATACGATCAACTTGTGCGTTTTAGCAAGATCGACAAGCAACGATTCGATCTCCTCGCGCCCGAACGGATCAAGACCGCTAGTCGGTTCGTCTAAAACGAGCGTGGTCGGTTCGCCAATCAGCGCGATCGCAAGAAGCAGGCGCTGCTTCATACCTTTTGAGTAGGTTCTGATCGGCTTTTGCGGATCGGCTTGCAGACCGACGCGAGCAAAAAGACGACCAACGTCGTAGCTTTTAGCGCCGCGCAAATTTGCCATCAGCGCAAGGTAATCGTCCGCGCAAGCCCTGCCCGTCAGCCACGCGGCTTCGGGAGCGTAACCGACGTAGCGGCGATCGAGAGGCTCGATTCGCTCCGCGAAGTGCGGCAAAAAAGGATGTTGATCCAACCTATTGTAAAAGCCCAAAAGATAACCGATAAGCGTGCTTTTGCCCGCTCCGTTGTGTCCTAGTAAAGTCATAACTACAATTATACATAATTTGCTTTTGCATTCAAGCTACGGCGGATAAACGCGCTAAATCGCAAGATTCTTTCCAGCTTTTAGATTTAATCGTTTGATAGTTAAGCTAAGAGTTTTCAGTTAGAAGTTTTTGTAAGTCGTCTATCAGCTTGTCAAAGGTTTTAACCTTATCGCTTTCTTCGATTTGCGCCTCCGTTAGAACATAGCTTCCGTCTAAATCTGCTTCAATGATCGCTCGTCCTTTTTTGGGTCTAACCCTAAAAGCCAAATCGCCGTCCTCATCTGGCGTTACAAAATAAACTTTTATGTGTTTTGTTATCAACGATGAAGCTAGCTTAAATTTCCAATAACCTGTTTGCGCTATGCGTTCTCTTAACGTAACTTTACTAGATAGAACCGCTAAGACGCGATAAGTTTTAGGATTATATATAATTATATCTACATCGGGAAGGTGCGCGCCAAATTTATGATAGTCGATTAGCAAATTGCGTTTTACCGTCGCAAGCTCTATCGATAAGTTGCGCGGATCGGTTCTTTCCAAAGAGTTGCCGTTAATAATGGCAAGTCCCAATTCGCTAATTCCGTCCGTAATAATATATTGAATCAATTTTTCAATATTTTTTCCTTTAAATGCTCGCCATGATTGTTCATGATCGTCGCCCTTAAACTCTGCCTTATGCCGCGCTTTCATCTCTTGCATAATAGCGGAAATATAGCGATAGGTTTTTTCGCCATATAACTCTTTTTTACTCTCGTATAACGCGATAATATCATTGATTGTCATCAGATTTTCTCCATTACTATAATAAATTCGGTTGGATAAGCTAATTTAAGATTACCATTATTTTTTTTAGTAAATTGCCCCGTTGAGATATCTCGCGTAGTCGGCAACATCTTTGATGGAATTTCCCTGCGTATAATTTTATGCGTTCTGAAGCCGATATTCTCAAATTGTTCTTGAAAAACTTCCGCGTTTAGTATTTGCACGCCTCTAAACTCGGTATTACCAATCACAATACAAGCCTTGCCGCCTTTTTTTAACACCCTTTTAATTTCTATAAAAGTTTCAAGCATATCAGAAAAATAATTTTTTACTTCCGCGCTTTTTTTATTTTTGCCAAGTTTTGAAACAATATCGTTTGCTATAAGACTTTTAAGATCAATGCCTTCTCTGTTTCTATAAGCGCTGCCGATATATTGTTTTCTATACTCCGATAAACTATCTAAATGCCCGAACCATAAAAGAGGTAGTTGATGTAAATCGGCGTATTCATAAGAAGTTACATATGGGGGGCTGGAAACTATTAAGGCGGCAGTCTCTGTTTGGCAAGGCAATTTTCTAGAATCGCCGCATTTAATAATCCTATTTTGCCCAATGTCGTTTTTTATTTCGTCCAATAACATTTTATCAAATTCTTCATACTTTTTTATCATTTTTTTTGCCTGCTGAAAGAAAAGTAAAACAGGATCGTATCTTTTCTTGTTAGCGTCGCGAGTTGGTTTTATGCTTTTTTGGAGCCATATTGAGCAAGGTTTTAGTATTTGTGCGAACGCGACGAGAAAAAAATCTTTAATATCCTCGTTTTTAATCGATACTATATTTGAAAATATATTTAAAAGGCTCGTTTTCTGCTTTGGTAAGAACCAATAATCAATTCTTTCCATATTTTGAATTGGTATTTCCGCGCAAACGTTTATATGCGAAGCAAATACTAGATCGTCGTAGAGCGTATCAAATGTTGCGATAAGTTCCGATATACTAAGCGGAGTGGTTTTTACCTTTGCTATTAAATATGCCACTTCATTTATATCCGTTCCTATTCCTATACGACTATTTACCAAAGATTCAACAATGGTAGTTCCGCTACCCATAAAAGGATCTATGACAACGTCATATTTTTCTGAATACTCGTTTATTAGCCTAGAAGCCAACTGCGGAATAAACTTTGCTGGATATGTGTAATAACCGTGCGTTATATATGCGGTATCTTTTACGGTTTTGTCGCTAAAAGCCCAAGAACGGTCAATAGGGATTGAAGAGAGATTGAGCATTATTTAGCCTTTCGCGTTTTTAATAGAAAGATAGAACCGTTTTATTTTTAGGTAAAACAAAGTTGATTTTTTTGCAAGCAAAACCTGAAGCAATAATAAGACTTCTCGTTCTAGGCGGTTTGCGAGCGACGGTTTTTTACTATGCGTTTCCTTAACAATGAAAGCCCATTCGTCGCGCATATTTATAGCGCAAACGTCGGTTTTGCCGCAATTTGGCATTATCTTGCTCCTTTTTAGCGCGCATATTAGCGCTTTTAACCTTAAAAAAATGCGATAACATATTGCCAAATCAGCCATAACGTAAGAAAAAAGATAAAAAAGTAGTGGATATATTTATGAAAAATAGCGGCGATCGAAAGGGCGACATAGCTTAAACATATCCATATGGGAACGCGAAAATCCCATTGCGGAACTTTTAATTCAATAGCGGGAATTAAAAGCCAATCGAGCAGATCGCCAAAACCGATCAAATGCAAAATGATTTCGATAATATAAAAGGGGGTATAAATAAGCGTTAAAATAGGGCTAAGAAGTTGCGTATGCGCCGTAATAGGAAAATAGTAATGAACGATTGGAAGCATAGCGGCAAAAACATAAACAGACATTCCGATCGCTATCTTGATCTTGGATTGTTCGCCAAAATAACGCAGATATAAAAAGATATAAAAAACGCCGGCGACGCTTAATAAAAAACCGACGGAAAAGATCATACGCGGCGCAAGCGCGATTAAGAATATAGACACGATCAATAGCGTTTCAAAACTTAATACTCTAAAATGCCGCGCAAATAAAAATAAACCAAATAAATACATAGCGTAAGCGCGAATCAAAGAGGGAACCATACCCGTAAAAATAAGATAAAAACCAAAAACGACGATCGAAACGGCTCCAAGATCAAAAAACGCGTTTCTCCAAGGGAAAAATCTCGCTTGCAACAGGCGATACGGAAAACCGATTGCCGCGCCCAAAACAAGCGATAAAATCCCCAAGTGCATACCGCTCAAGGCGATCAGATGAGCGGCGGCGTATTTCGTTACCGCCAAGCGCAATTCGACGCTTTGCGGGGAAGCAAAAAAGATCGCGGGAAATAGTTCGCGCATATAAGAATCGCTATGCTGATCGGCTATGTAGGCGATCGCGCCGTCATAAGCGCCGTTTTTTTCGGCGGCAATCATACTCGGCAGAAGCGAAATTTTGAAACTCGGCGCGTAAAAACCGCGCATAAAATCCCAAAAACCGATTTTATCCGTTATGAT
>JAISRI010000196.1 GCA_031273735.1 Helicobacteraceae bacterium | reverse complement strand
GCAAAAGAAATCGCGACGTTTTGTTGTATTTAGGGCGAAATAATTGACAAAATTCAAAAAAAATTGGCAAAAACCTTTGACATGCCCAAAAAATGCGCTAGAATTGCTCGTCGAAATTGTTTTTATAGGAGGACATATAGGATATGAACAGCAAAGCAAGCCTAGATCGCGCGCTGACGCTTTATCTTGAGAAGAAATACAGCAAAGTTTTTCTCACGCCCGACGACGTCAAACGCGAAACGCTGGTCAATCCAAATATCGTTCCTAGCACTTCGGATAAACACAACACCTGGTTGCTCCGAGACATAGTAGAGTTTCTTAATCGCCCATTTTACTCTAGAGAGATTCGCCAAATGGGACGCAGAGAGAAAAAAGAGTATGTGATTCGCGCCACCACCGAAACGCTAAACGGTATGTGGGGGAAAAAGATTTCCATCGCCAATACAGCCGCGTTGGAAGCCTCTTTTAATCAAGAAGAGCGAGAAGTCGCTTAAACTTTTCGCCTAGTTGGGCGGGGTCTAAAAGGGCGCGAATGCGCCCTACTTCTCTTATGTACGCGTCAAAACCCGCTTTTTCTTGGTATAGATTAAGCAAGTCGGTAAGCCCCATTTCAAGCAGGGCGACGTTTTGCGCCTTAATCTCCGCGTTTGCAAAACCTGCGTCCAAAAACGCTTGCTTGATATGCCAAAAGGGCGCGTCGGCGCTCAGATCGGTTTGCGCAAAATATGGCGAAAGCGTTTTTAGCTCAAAAAGCGGCAAAACTTTGTGGTTCGCGTAAATCCTTGCCGAAAAATCGTTACGCGGCGCGATCTCGCCATAGTCGAAAGTCATAAACGCAATCTTTTCAAAGCGTCGTTTCAGCGCCGAGGCGAACTCCTCGTAACCGCAAAAAAGCTCCCCTCTAATTATGCCTAGCCCTCTTGCCTTTTCAATCGTTTGGCGATCGGCTTGTTTCCATTCAATAACGCCGTTTCTAACAAAAGCGATCTTCTCGCCGTCAATCAGATCGAAAGCAAACGCGTCAAATAGCTCGTTGGCGTAGACAAACGCCGTTTTCGTCTCGATATGCTCGATCGAAGGAGCGATTACGAGATCGATCGCCTCGCCAAAACTCGCGCTTAAATATCTTTTTTGCCGTTCGCGTAGCGTAGCGATCGGTTCGATTATCGCAAACTTTAGAGTATTTAACAGGCGCGGCTCTAACGTATGGATAAATTGGACTACGTCGGCGATCAGCCGCCCGTCGTGCGCTCCAAACTCTATAACGGTCGCATTTTCAGGCAAGCGAGCGCTTTCTATCTGCCGTGTTAAAAAAACGGCGATCGCGCCGCCAAAAAACGGCGTAACGCTAACGCTAGTGTAAAAATCCCCCCGTTTTCCTATCGCGGGCGCTTTCGTATAGTAACCCTCCGCGCCGTAGAGCCATTCGCGGGCGTAATCGCAAAAGCGAACCATTTACAGATCGCGACAAGCCGCTTCAAGCCGCTTAAAACCTTCGTTGATCTCCTCTTGCGCGATCGTCAGCGGCGGCAAAAGGCGGATATGATTCGCTCCAGCGCGCAAAACGAGAACGCGCTTTTCGTGCGCCTTATCCAAAATAGCCTTTTGAGTCTGCGCGTCTTTTGCTACGATCGCCTTCATCAGCCCAAGCCCCGCTACGCCGATAAAAAGGTTGGGAAAGTTAAGCGCAAGCGATCGGCACATATCGCCAAAATAGTCGATCGAGCGTTGCAAAGCTCCGCTTTTTTGTAGCTCCTCTAAAACCGTCAATGTCGTCAGCGCGGCGCTTGCGGAAAGAAAGTTGCCGCCAAACGTCGAGCCGTGATCGCCATAGTCGAAAACCTCTTTTAGGGTCGTAACGACCGCGCCAATTGGAACGCCGCCGCCCAAGCCTTTGGCAAAGGTCGTAATATCTGGTTGAACGTCGTAGATCCGCGCCGCGCTAAACTCGCCGCACCGATAAATCCCGCATTGTATCTCGTCGGCGATCAATAATAGTTTCTTTTTTGCAAGAAGCGCGGCAAGTTTTTGTAGCTCTCGTTTATCTAGCGGAGCGATCCCGCCTTCGCCCTGAACGACCTCCAACATAACGCCGATTGTTTGGCGATCGATTAGCGTCTCTATCTGCGCTAGATTTTCCGCATAAATAAAGCCGTCGGGAAAAGGTCCAAAATGTTCGTGAAACCTCTCTTGCGCGGTGGCTTTTAGCGTAGCGATCGTTCGTCCGTGAAAGGAGTTTTTCAGCGTAACAATCTTATGTCGTCCGCTTTTTTCGCCAAATTTCCGCGCTAGTTTGATCGCGCCTTCGTTTGCCTCCGCGCCGCTATTTGCGAAAAAAACGCGGCTATCTTGGGCGCATAACGCCGCAATCTTTTGCGCCAACTCGATTTGCGGACGGATCAGGTATAGATTCGAGCTATGCAAAATCTTAGAGGCTTGCTTTGCAATCGTCTCGACCAAACGCGCGTTATTATGTCCGATCGAATTAACGCCGATCCCGCTTGTAAAATCGATATAATCGCGCCCGTCTTCGTCGAAAAGCGTCGCGTTTTGCCCGCGCTCAAAGGCGATCTCGCGCCTTGCGTAAGTATGCAAAACAAACCGATCGTCTAACTCTTTTAAGCCGTTCATAAATAACTCCTTAGCGCCGTCATTTTAATAAAATTAGCCTCGTTGCTCTTTGCGACTATAGAAATTGCGAAGATCATAGGCGCTACAATATCGCCTTATAAAATGCGGAACTAAAAATATGAGCGACGATAAAACGACTTTGGACGACGATCGATCCGCGCCGAAAACGGCGTTTTCTGACACGCTTTACATAATCCGCGTATCTGCATCGCGTGGCTGACGATCTTAAAGCCTTTCGAGGAGGCGATCTCCTTTTGGCGTTTTTCGATCTCTTTATCGACAAACTCGATCATAGCGCCGCAGGAATCGCAGATCATATGATCGTGATGCTCTTTTAGTCCAAACTCGTATTTTTTGCCGCTTGCGCCAAAGCTAACGCT
>JAISRI010000176.1 GCA_031273735.1 Helicobacteraceae bacterium | reverse complement strand
AGCGCGGATAGGCGTTTAAGCGTCGATTTTCAGAACGGCTAAAAACGCCTCTTGCGGGATTGCTACTTTGCCGATCGCCTTCATTCGTTTTTTACCCTCTTTTTGTTTTTCAAGCAGTTTTCGTTTGCGGGTAATATCGCCTCCGTAGCATTTGGCGGTTACATTTTTGCCAACTGATTTTATCGTCTCTCTAGCGATAACTTTCGCGCCGATACTCGCTTGGATCGCCACCTCGAATAATTGCCGATCGATTAGCTCTTTCATCTTGCCGATCAGCTCTCGCCCTCTCGCTTCGGCTTTGGAACGATCGATAATTAAGCTAAGCGCGTCGACCGTTTCGCCCGCCACGCGAATATCAAGTTTGACCAAATTTCCCTCGCGGTATTCGATCGGCTCGTAATCAAAACTCGCGTATCCTTTTGATAGGCTTTTAAGTTTATCGTAAAAATCGCTTATCACTTCGTTAAGAGGAATTGCGTATACGAGCATAACGCGATTTTCGCCCGCATATTCCATTTTTTCTTGAACGCCGCGTTTGGAGTTCAAAAGAGCGATCATAGCGCCCACAAACTCGCTAGGCGCAATGATTGTTCCTCTAGCGTAAGGCTCGAAAATCTTGTCGATCCGCCCCTCGTCGGGAAGCGCGGAAGGATTTGAAACAAGCGTTTTTTCGCCTTTGGTCGTCAAAACCTCGTAAGTAACGCCGGGCGCGGTAACGATCAAATCAAGATTAAACTCTCTGCTTAAACGTTCCTTAATCACGTCCATATGCAATAATCCCAAAAATCCCACGTGAAAACCAAAACCGAGCGCGACTGAAGTTTCGGGCTGATAAGAGATGCTAGAATCGTTCATCTTGAGCTTTTCCAAAGCGTCGCGCAGAGGTTCAAACTGCTCGGTTTCAATCGGATAAATCCCCGCGAAAACATAGGCTTTCGCCTCGTGATAGCGCGTTACGGGATTTTCGGCGCCGTCGATCGCGTCTGTGATCGTGTCGCCCACGCGAGTCTCTCCTACGGTCTTCACGCCCAAAACCACAACGCCTATCTCTCCCGTTTTCAATTCGGCGGCGGCGATATGCTCTATTGGGTGCGGATAGTAAAGCTCGTTTATTTCATATCGCTTTTGGCTTGCCATCATCAAAACTTTTCGCCCTTTTTTTAGCGATCCGTCAAAGACGCGAACTAACGCCAAAGCGCCCAAATAATTATCGAACCAACTATCGTATATCAGCGCTCTGACGGGCGCTTTAGGATCGCCTATCGGCGGCGGGACTTTTTCTACGATCGTATCTAATAAATCTGCGACGCCAAGTCCGCTTTTTGCCGAAACGAGATTCGCGCTTGAACAGTCGATTCCTATAATGTTTTCGATCTCCGCTTTTACGCGGCGAACGTCCGCGTTTGGCAGATCGATCTTGTTGATCACGGGCAGAATCTCCACGCCGTTTTCGATCGCCATATAACAGTTTGCGATCGTCTGCGCCTGAACGCCCTGCGTCGCGTCGACGACAAGCAACGCGCCTTCGGAGCTAATCAGCGACTTGCTGACCTCGTGCGAAAAATCGACGTGTCCGGGCGTGTCGATCAGATTTAAGACGTAATTTTCGCCGCCTTTTTGGTAGTTTAATCGCACGCTTTGCGCTTTGATCGTGATGCCGCGTTCGCGCTCTATTTCCATACCGTCAAGCAGTTGATCGCGCATCTGCCTCGCGCTGACCGATCGCGTCTCTTGAATGATCCGATCGGCAAGCGTGCTTTTGCCGTGATCGATATGAGCGATAATAGAGAAATTACGAATGTTCCGCATTTTTGCCTTTAGTTATCCGCGCTCGCCGCGCTTTTACGCTTCGTTAAAACGCGCAAATATAGCAAATAAACGCATTTGTTTTGCGCGGCGCGGCTCGCGTTAAAAGAAAACGATCAGTTTTGCGAAGAATACCAGGGAAACAAGCGGCGCGTAACAAGGGTAAAGAGCCGATCAGCCGTAAAACCCAACGCGCCCAATACGCCTATGCCTATAAACATCCACTCCACGTGAAAAAGCTGATTGCCAAGCGACATCATATACGCGATTCCGTTTAAGCTACCGCTTAATTCAGCCGCTACAAGAACCACGAGAGATAGCGCGATCGCTTGGCGAATCCCCGTAAGAATAAACGGCAAAGCGGCGGGCAAAACGACCAAAAAGAGCGTATCGAAGCGGCTGGCGCCTAAACTCGCCGCGCTTTTTAGGTAGATTGTATTGACGTCGCGCGCGCCGATCAAAGTCGTAATCCAAACGGGGAAAAACGCGCCCCAAGCGATAAGTATAATTTTTGGCGGTTCGCCAATCCCAAACCACAACACCACAATCGGCACGATCGCCAGCACAGGCACGGCGCGAAAACCGTGAAAGATCGGTTCGGTAACGCCGCTAAACCACTCGACTCGCGCGGAGGCTACGCCGATAATCACGCCCAACGTCGCGCCGATCGCAAAACCCGCGATCGCCCGTTCTAAACTAGCGATTATATGCGTCCATAATTCGCCGGACGAAATCAAAGGCGCTAGGCTCTGCGCCACTTTAGACGGCGGCGGAAACAGCGCGGGATTTAACCGCGATACGATCGTCGGAGTAAGCTCCCATAATCCCAAAAATATGATCGCGCCCAATAGATTTAGCGCTATTCGTTTGAACCGCCGCGCTCGTTTTTGGCGTTGCGCCAAACGTTTGAATTCCTTTTGAAGTTCCGTCATTTTTCTAATAGCTCCTCCGTATTGCCGTAAAGCGCCTCTTCGATCGCCCGATACTCGAAAGCAAACTCAGGCGATCCGCGCAAACGCGGATAGGGCGCGGCGATCATTCTGCTCCCCGCGATCGCGCCTCGCCGCATTACCACAGCGCGCCCAGCCAAAAAGATCGCTTCGTCTATGCTGTGCGTTACGAATAGAATCGTTACGCCTATATCTTTCCAAAGCCGCAATAGATCGCCTTGCAATTCGCCGCGAGTAAGCGCGTCGACCGCCGCGAAAGGTTCGTCCATCAATAAAACCGCCGGGCGAGTTACGAGCGATCGCGCCACCGCTACCCGCTGTCTTTGTCCGCCGCTAAGCTCGTGGGGATAGCGCCGCGCGCACTCCTCTAAGCGCACCATTTTTAGCGCCTCTATAGCGCGATCGGTTCGTTCCTTTTTACCAATACCTAAAGATCGCAGTCCGAAAGAGACGTTTTGAATCGCGCTCATCCAAGGAAATAACGCATACTCCTGAAACACGATCGAACGATCCGGCGCGGGCTTTTCTACTCGTTTGCCGTCAATTAGCGCTTCGCCCGCGCTAGGCGTTATAAAACCCGCTAATATATGAAGCAACGTAGTTTTGCCGCAACCAGAATGACCAAGTAAGCAGACAAACTCGCCGCTATCGATAGTAAAACTAACGTTATCCAACGCTAAAAACGGCGCGTCTTTGCCCTCGAAACAGCGGCTGACCGATCGAAACTCAATCATTTACTACCCTAAAATCCGCGATTTTTATCTGCGCTCATACTTGGATTTTAGCATAATCTTGATAAAATTAAGCGATTTACTTTACATTAGAAGGATTCACGTTGGCTAGAAAACTGATCGAAACTCACTGTCATCTTATCGGCGCGTCGCCGGTAAGCGAAAATCTTGGCGACAAGATACGAACGCTATCGGATAAGATCGCGTTTCGCACAAGATACCCCGATCTATACGCTCAGCGTATCAAGCTGCCGCCGATTGATCTTTCCGACGCGCTGCTCGCCGATATGGATAATCGCGGCGTAACCCACGCGATTATTCAGCAAGATTATGGCAGAGGCGATAACGATATGGTAGCCGCGCAAGTAGCCAAACGCCCCGATCGTTTCTTCGGCCTAGTCAAAATGCAGCGTTATACCGATTTTATAAATCGGATGCCTACGCGAGAGGAGGCGCCGCGCTACAGAGAGTTTGCGGTTAAAGAGATCAGGCGCGGCATAGAGGATTTAGGTTTAGTCGGCGTAGGCGAGTTTTTCGCGCGAGTATTTACCAGCGAGGTCAATCCGGACAACATTTTGGAGGATTTCCGCTTGATCTTCGACGCGCTTAACGAATACAAAGCGCCCATTCAGATACAGACCGCTTGGACGCAGTTTCCCCATAATCTCTTTTACGGCGATCCGCTTTGGGTAGACGAGATCGCGGGAGAGTATCCGCGAGTTCCGATTATTTTGACGAAAATGGGACGCGGTTTTGAATCGCTTTTTGATAACGCTCTTATGGTCGCTATGCGCAACGCCAACGTTTATTTTGATATTGTGGATACCAACGCCAACCATCTGCGCCGCGCTATAGACGCAATCGGCTCCGATCGAATTATGTTCGGTAGCGATTGGTGCTGCATAACTCGTTGGGTAAGAGAACCCGCCGATTGCTATCAGCGCCACTTAAACCTACTCGATCAGGCAAACGTTACTTCGGAGGAACGCGAAAATATAGAGTGGCGAACAGCCGTAAAGGTTTTCAACCTAAAAATCTAAACCGCGTCGAGCGCGCCGATTCGTTTGGCGCGCCCCTCGTTCTACGAGAGATTAACGCGATCGGCGGCGATCTTTTTAAGCGGTCGTTCGTAAATTGCGCCGCGCAAAATCTTACGAAGATCGCCTTTTGGTTCGGGCGAAAGCCCCGACTCGATCGCCCACTGCGCTTCAACGACAAGATCGTCGATAAGCGATTCGTTAAAATTAACGCTGAAATCGAGATGTTTAGCGGAGCTTTGAATCTCTTCCGCGGGCATACGAATCCGAGCGCTTATTAAATCCGCCCATTTTGGATCTTCTTTTATCCGTTTGTCCGCGTCCAAAAACGCCTTAACCGTTCGCTCCAATAGCTCGCCGCGTTTTGCGATCGTCTGATCGTTGGTAAGCAGCAAGTGGTGGGAAACAAAGAACTTTTCAAATCCCTCTTGCGTAAGTATAAACGCTTTGCCGCCGCTTTTATCGATCGCCGCCTTAGCCGACGTAAGCGACCACGAAAACGCGTCTATATCTCCGCGAATTAGAGTATTGACCAGATCGGACGGCGCGATATTGATAAGCGTTACGTCGCTATCTTTCAAACCCGCGTATTTAAGGTATCTGGAAACGAGATACTGCCCGCTTGTGCCTGTGGGCGTTCCGATCGTTTTGCCTTTAAGCGATTGCGGATCGCTCGCGCTAACGCCGCGCCCCTCTATCGACGCGATCACCATATCCCGCGTGTGGCGCGTGAAATCCAAAACCGCGTGAAGCGAAATGCCGCGCAAGAGCGAAAAGACTAGCGGCGTATCCGTCGTCGTGGAAAAAGTGGCGGAATCCGCGAGCATCGCCTGCATCGCGTCGCGACCGTTGGTAAAATCGCGCTCCGTAACCTCTACGCCGTTTTTCTCCCAATAACCGCCCGTTTTAGCGACAAACGCGACCGACCAACTATAATTAGTCGAAGCGATCGCAAGCGTCGCGGGTATATTTTTAGCCGCCAACGCCTCTAACGGCGAAAGATAGGCTAACGCGCCGACCGTTCCCGTAACCTTCAAAAACTCCCTTCGCGTAATTTGCGACATATTTTGCCTCCGTTTTAGTTCTGTGGCGGAATAATACAATAAACTCGATTGATATACTCAAGATAATCGAATAACAACAATTATTTTAGGTCGTCAAAAGCCCGCAACAGCGTAATTCGCGCCTATGAAAAGCCTCGCCGATCGCGCAACCGCGAAACTCGCGGCGGCAATTCGCGAAAGTCGCCGCGCTTCTAAACCCGCCTTTTAGCAAGGCAAATTCTGATTTATTGCGCTCTTTTAGCGTAAAACTCGTTTTTGAACGCTTGCCATTCGCCGTTTAATATAGCCGATCGCGCCGATCGCGTTAGCGTTAGATAGTAATGAAGATTATGGAGCGTGGCTAGGCGGTAGTAGGTCAGCTCGCCCGATCGAAATAGATGGTTTAGATAGCCTAGCGAGTAGTTTTTGCAGGTATAACAATCGCACGACGGATCGATCGGCGCGTTTTCAAGCGCGTAGCGGGATTGTTTGATATTGATCTTGCCAAAACTCGTGAAAAGCGTTCCGTTTCGGGCGTTGCGCGTGGGCATAACGCAATCGAACATATCTACTCCGCGATCGATCCCTTCGATCAGGTTTTCGGGCGTTCCGACCCCCATCAGATAGCGCGGTTTATCGGCGGGTAAAAGCGGCGCGACGAAGTCGATCGTTTTATACATCTCCTCCGCGCTTTCTCCCACGCTAAGCCCCCCAATCGCGTAGCCGTCGAAGCCAAAGCCGTTATACTCGATCGCCGTAAGCTCTGCCGCGCTTTTTGCTCGAAAGACTTTATCGGTACCGCCCTGAACGATCGCGAATAGGTTTTGGTTTAACGCCTCGCCTTTTTCGCGCGTTTGAACGAGATATTCAAGACTATCCCGCGCCCACGCGCTTGTGCGCTCGACGGACTCCCTTAGCCGTTTAGGTTTTGCGGGCAGGGCGGGTACGTCGTCTAAAACCATCATAATATCGCTTCCTAATTTGCGTTGTGTTTCGATCGCCTTTTGCGGAGTAAAAAAATGCGGCGATCCGTCTATATGGCTTTGAAACTTCACCCCATCGTCGCCGATTTTCGCGCTTTTTAGACTAAAAGCCTGAAAGCCGCCGCTGTCTGTAAGAAACAAGCCGTTAAATCCCGTCCAGCCGCGCAATTTGCCAAAACGTTCCACCGCCTCCGCGCCCGGTCGCAAATAGAGGTGATAGGTGTTGGCGAGGATAATTTGCGGTTTTAATATATTATTTAGGTCGATCGCGTCTAGCGATTTCACCGCGCCGGCGGTTCCTACGGGCATAAAAACCGGCGTTTCGATCGCGCCGTTTTCAAGCTCCATTCTCGCCGCGCGAGCGGCGCTATCGGTCTTTTCTAAAACAAAACGCATTAAAGTTTTACGGGGACGCTAAAGCGCGTAAAGATCGTTTGCATAGCTAATTCTATCATCGGCGGGTTGAAAGGCGAACTCTCTTTTAATTTTTGATCAGCTCGCCAAATTGCGCGAAAATAAAAGGCGGGATAGCGAACGCGGCGTTATGCGTTTCGACCGAATAGTAATCCAAATCGTCTAACATATCCGCCTTTTGGAGCTTTAGATCGGCGGTTGGGTGCGGCTTTTTGGAGGCGAAAATATAGCCGTTTATAGCGCCGTCTAGCGGAGCGAACGCGCTTAAAGCGCAAGGTATTACGAAACGGCACGATTGGTAGGCTTTAAGGCGCTCGCTATCTAACGCGCCAAACGCTTTTAGCAAAACGCCGCCTTCGGATAACTTCGTTAAAAGCGTTTTTGCTTCGTCGTTGTTTGGCTTTTGTCCTCTTAGATCGATGATCGCGTCGTATTTTGCGTTTAGCGATTCCGCGTTGGTCGCTATAGAACCGCTTTTCCACACGATTGCGTTTTCGTCATAGTCAAAATCCGCGCCGCGAAGCGAGCAAACCGTAATCGTCGTTTTGTGTTTGGCTATTTCGTCCAACAGGTTTCCCCCAACCCCCTCCCCCAAAACCAACGTTGATCGAGGCTTATCAATAACGCATAGCGGTATATGCGCCGCCGTTTCCGCCATTATCTTTTTCATAGTCATACATAGAATTTTATCGTTGTAAAGCTAATTCATAGTCATAACGTGGATTTTATCCTCGTAAAGCTAAAATCCTCGCTTTAATTCAAAGGCGATAAGATGGATTATAAAGAAGCGGGCGTGGATATCGATGCTGGCGGCGTTTTTGTAGAGGCGATCAAGCCGTTT
>JAISRI010000168.1 GCA_031273735.1 Helicobacteraceae bacterium | reverse complement strand
GTTACACACACAAAACGCTGCTTTATTGCTTAAATTGTTCCGGTGGGGCGTTACCCCCCCCCCCCCCCGTTTTCGGCAAGTAAAATTGTCGCCGCCGCCCTTATTGGGCTAATCGGGCTTTTTAGCCTTACTGGTTGCGCCGTAAAGATCCCCGTTAATAAAGAGTCTGCCGCCACAAATTACAAGACGGTATCGCTCAAGCAAGAGGCAAAAACGAAGTATGTTATTGCCGTCGTCGCGCCGCAAATTGTCGTTCCGAACGTAAGCGCTCCCGCCGTTAATGCGGGTAATCAGTCGGCGCTAGCGCAGTTTATACAAGCGAAAAGGGTACAGGGATACGTCGCTAACAATCACTTTGTCCAACTACACCAGACCCTGCTTAGCAACGCTTTCGAGCAGGTATTTTTGGACATTCTCAACAAAAAGGGATTCAATACAACCGGTCCATTCAAGACGTTTAACGATATGACGCAACCTGAAAAGAGAGAGGCGTATCTTGCCGCTACGCCATATTTGACGATCAATTTCGTCGATTCTGGACTTAGCACGGGTAAGGTTATCGACGACCTTTATTATTCCCAAAAAGGTACTTTAACGTTGGTTGGCGAATTTTTCGTTAGGTTTACGGAACCTTTATCGTCAGAAACGATGATCAATAAGCGGATCAATCTTGCCGATCTAAAAATATCCGTTAAAGATTACGTTTACGAGGTTCAGATCAGAGAAAAGGGAGCCGACGCAGCTGATACGATGCTACTGAAAATGAAAGCGCCCGCCTCGATTACCGATAATACCGAAAAAGTCGTCGCGGAACTTCTTAACGAGTTCTTTTCAAAAGCCGTGGATAAAATTATCCCATACATTTCGCGAGAAGAGTTGCTAAACCTTGAAGACTCCGTAGCGGAAATCAAGAAACTTAAGCGTTACTAAGATCAAAGGTTTTGTTTTGATTCGCGCCCGATTCGATCGCAAAGAGCGCGGGCGCAAATTGTTCAAAGCGCCAAAGATTAAAGTTTAAGCCCGCTCCGCACAAAAAGGCGGGGCGATGCGTAGAACAGAGATTTTCGCCGCTTTTTCGTTTAATATTGCGGCGGGTTTATATTTTATTCACAAAAACGGGGCATAATGGTTGGTATGAAAAGAACGATATTTTGCCTGTTGGCGCTATTTGCATTTAGCGGGTGCGACGAGGGCGGTCGCTATAACGACGAGCGATCGGGAACTTCTATAGAGGTTATCGATCGCGTAAGGATCAACGGTATAGCGCGATCGAGGATAAAAATATCGCTTGGCGAAAATCAATCGGGTTACGTTTCGGTTTTGAGCGGGCTTGAAACGCTTTTATCGCCGCAATACGTTACCAAAGAGCAGATCGACGTTTATGAAAAACATATCGTTTGCGATTTAACGCGGCTAAGTTATTCGAGCGCGAATATCCGTTGCGGTTGGACGCAAAAAAATCGCTTTGGATATTGGGACGGCGTTTTGGGAGGCGATGATAGCCAAACTCGTTGGCAAAACGTCTCGTTAAGCGCCGCCGTGCAGATCGACGTTAAAATTAGCGATCGCAAAGAGGGCAATTTTTGGCTATACATAGACGGTAGCGGCTATCTATATTAAACCGCCGGTTCGTCGTTAATGATAGCGTCGAAAAGTTTAACGGTTTTACCCTTTATGCAAACGCGATTATCTACTATCGAAAGCAAGGTTTTGTCGCCGTTTCTGGGAAATACAATGCAAGGACTCGCGACCTTTTTTTCGTTATAAAGCGCAAAAAAACACGCCGCCATACCCGTGCCGCAAGCGAGCGTTTCCGCTTCTACGCCGCGCTCGAAAGTGCGCACCTTGATCATTCTACTTTTTACGGAATAAACGTCTATATTAGCGTCGTATTTCATTCTTAATTCGGATAGCGGCAGGCGATCAAAAATAGATAATCTCGTATGAGTCGTCAAATGCGGAACGCCCGCGTCGATTAGCCGCCATGTCAGTCCCAGCTCTTGAATGTTGTCGCGTATGATTTTCGGTTCGGTTAGTCGCGCCTCGACCAAGCCGCGCGTTCCCACGATCGCCTCGATCGCGCCTGCGCCCGTCAAAAAGCGCTGTTTTTCTCCCGCCAATTTGTTGTCAAAAGCGTATAAAGCCGCCGCGCGCGCGCCGTTGCCGCACAAAGCCGCAAACGATCCGTCCGCGTTATAAAACTCCCAAGCGTAATCATATTCGCTATGCGGGACAAGAACGATCAACCCGTCTGCGCCGACGCCGTGATTGCGATCACACAATCTGAGCGCCAACTCTCTTCGATCGGCTTTTTTGAACGAGCTTGTAACGATAAAATCGTTTCCGCTTGCGCTATATTTGCTACAAATCATAGATTTCCCTCTGTTTTTTTTGCCGTATTATATCCCCCTTGTTCATAATGACTCGGATTTTGCGCTCGTAATTTGTTCTAATTTATCGTTTCAAAATAGGCGGCAAATTGCTTGGCTACGCGCCCAGATCGGCTTGCGCGAAGTTGCGCGAAACGTTTGGCTTCAAGAATCAACGCCTCTTTGTCGCCTTTGTAATCTTTGAAATATCGATCGACCATAGCTAGATAGCGATCCTCCTCGCCCCCGTAAAAACTAAGCGTCAATCCAAAGCGATCCGATAGCGATAGTTTCTCCTCCACAACGTCCGCGTAATGCAGTTCGCCTCGTTCGCCCGCTACGATCGCCGCGTCGTTATCGCTAAGGCTTTCGCTAACCAAATGGCGGCGGTTGCTTGTGGCGTATACTTTGATATTTTCGGGCGGCAGTTCGATCGAGCCTTCCAAAATCCGCTTTAGCCCCTTGTATCCGCGCTCGTCTTTTTCAAAGCTAAGATCGTCGCAAAATATGATAAATCTAAACGGTTCGTTTTCGATCAGATCGGCGATTTTGGGCAGGTTACAAAGCTCGTCGCGATCGACCTCGATCAGACGCAAACCATCGTCGCGTAAGGCGTTGAAAACCGCTTTAATCAAAGAGCTTTTGCCGCAACCGCGCTGTCCCCATAAAAGCGCGTGAGCGCTTAGCTTGCCTTGTAAAAAGTTGCGGGTATTAGTTAGCAACAGATTCTTCTGCCTATCGATCCCTAAAAGATCCTCAAGCGCGATCGGATCGATTCTTTTGACCGCCTTGAAACGATCGCCTAACCAGATCGCCGCTTTTGTTTCGCGAAAGTCGATCATCTTGTTAGTTTTTTGCCCGCCTCTAAATGGAGCGGATTGATCTTGTATTTGCCGCTTGTAACCTCGTCGATCGATTTATAGACCATTTTAGACTCCTTGTAACAAACGACCTCTCCGCTTCTGCCGTCAAGCAACCCGTCGATCGCGAGCGTGGCAAATTCGAATCCCATCAGACGATCATGCACGGTCGGGCTACCGCCGCGCTGAATATGCCCCAAAATCGTTAGGCGCGATTCCATTCCGATCTCGTTTTCGAGCCAATCGGTTAATTGCGTCGCAAACTTTACCCCCTCGGCGACAATAGCGATAATATAGGTGCGCCCCGCTTGCACCTCTCTTTTGAAACGTCGCCCAAGGCTTTCTAGATCGTAGGACAGTTCGGGAATTAGGCATATCTCCGCGCCGCTAGTAAGCGCGCTGACCAAAGCCAAATATCCGCAATCGCGTCCCATTGTTTCGATCACAAAGGCGCGTTTGAAAGAGCTTGCCGTATCGCGCACGTCGTCGATCGCTTGGCGGATAATGTTTAGCGCCGTATCCGCGCCTAGACAATAATCCGTGCCGAAAATATCGTTGTCGATCGTCGCTGGAATACCCATAAACGGCACGTTGAAATCTTCGTAAAAAACGTCTAGAGCGCGAAAAGAGCCGTCGCCGCCAAAAACGACAAGTTTATCGATCCCGTGCGATTTAAGGTTGTCAAAGGCGCGCTGGCGATAACTTTTGTCGAAAAACCGCTTTGAGCGCGACGATCGGATAATCGTCCCGCCTTTGTAAATAATTCCCGAAACGTCGCGGTGCGCCGCAGGTTTGATTCGATTGTCGATCATACCCTCTAGACCGTCGTAAATCAGGTATGGTTTCAAACCTTTTTCAATGCTATGCTCCACAAATTGCTTAACGCCCGGGTTCATTCCCGCGCTATCGCCGCCGCTAGTCATTACCGCAATGCCGCTCATAAAAATCCTTTTATCGTTTTAATTTGCTTGCGCTTTGTTCATTATTATATTAAATTACCAATATAAAATAGCGCGTTTCTATGGGAGTTTTCAATTAACCAAAACGTTGCGCTTTGATTATACGCGGTTATTTAACTCGTAATCGGAATCGGCAAAACCGAAAAACGGCGGTTCTTTAGCTTGAAAGAGCCGCCGTATTTGGCGATTGAAGCGCGTATTGTTAATGCGTTCCCACGTATGCAACCATATCGACAAGGCGGTTTGTGTAACCCCATTCGTTGTCGTACCACGCTAGGACTTTGGCAAACTTATCGCCGATAAGTTGCGTAGAGTCCGGCGCGAAAATCGCGCTTGCGGGGCAGGTGATAAAGTCGCTCGAAACGCATTTATCCTCGTCGATTAGGATCAGCCCTTTGAAAGCGCCGTTTGCCGCCGCTTTGAGCGCTTCATTGATCGCTTCTTTGCTCGCCGATTTTTTTAGATTGACCGTCAGATCGACGACGGAGACGTCGGGCGTAGGCACGCGGATCGAAAAGCCGTTTAACTTGCCAGCAAGCTCCGGCAAAACCAAGCCTACCGCTTTTGCCGCGCCTGTGGTGGTCGGGATTATATTAAGCGCGGCGGCGCGAGCGCGTCGGCGATCCGAAGGGTGTTTCACGTCCAAGATGTTTTGATCGTTGGTGTAGCTATGCACGGTAGTCATCAAGCCGTTTTCAATGCCGAAACTATCGTTAATTACCTTAGCGATCGGCGCTAAACAATTTGTCGTGCAACTTGCGTTGGATACGATACTTTCGCCTTTGTATTGCGTATGATTTACGCCGATAACGTAGGTTGGCGTATCGTCTTTTGCGGGCGCGCTTAAAACGACCTTTTTAACGTTGTTCCGCAGGTGCGCTCCGGCTTTTTCTTTTGTCAGAAACTTTCCCGTGCTTTCTATCAACACCGTCGCTTCGCCAAAATCGGTTTCGTTCGGATCGCGCGTAGAGTTGATTTTGACCGTGTTTTTGCCGATCTTGATCGTCTTTTCGTCGAGTAGCTTCACGCCCTCGAAACGCCCGTGAACCGAGTCGTATTTGAGCAGATACTCGATCATATCAGGCGCGCCCGTCGCGTTGATCGCGACAAGCTCCAGATCGTTTCGCCCCGCGATCGCCTTCGCGGCGAGCATTCCAATTCGTCCAAATCCGTTGATTGCGACTTTTACGCTCATATTTTCTCCTTTTCGCGTTTTTGGCGTAAGTATATTACGCTTAACGGGCTTTAACGCGGTTGATCTAACGGGCGCTAATATGTCTTGAATGGAACTACTGATCAAACGCTTAGATTTAGAGGAGCGCTTCTCTGCTCTAGCCTCGTTTTTCGCGCGCGAAAAGCCTTTTACAATCGAGGGCGACGCGGCGCAAAACGCGGCGCTTTTGGACGAGTTGGAATCGCTCGATATTCCCGCGTTGCCGCAAGTTCAAAACCTCGATAGCGCGATCGCAAGGCTTGCCAAAGGCGGCGTGGCGCGTATCGGCGAGCTTTTTGATTTTGCGCGAATCGTTCGTTTTTTTGAGACGTTAAAGCTTAGAGATTACGAGGGCAAGATCGGCGAAAAAGCGGCGGAGTGGGCAAGCGCGATCGAAGCCGTTAAGCCGCTGAAAAATCTTACGGCTATTTTTGATTATGACGGCGAAATTATCGCAAACGAGGAGATCGCGCGTCTAAAAAGCGCTATAGACGACAAGAAAAAACAGGCGAAATATCTGCTTTCGCGCGTCGCTTCAGATTCAAAACTCGCGCCGTATCTTGTCGATCGGCAGGTTCATATAGTCGGCGGAGAGGAGACGCTACTACTTCGCGGCGGCTTCAACCGCCTGCTTTCTGGGCGCGTCGTCGATCGGACGCAGGCGGGTTTTTTCTACGTTCTGCCAAGAGCGCTAGGAGATATTAAAGGCGCGATCGAGGATTTGGAAAATGAAAAGATAAGCGCGATCGCAAAGCTAGAGCGCGAACATTCCGCCGCGCTTTTTGCGTGGGTAAAGAGTTTGCGCTTTATAAACGCGGCGTTTGATCGCTTTGATTCTCTGGCGGCGCGAGTTAATTTCGCAAAAGCTAACGATCTAACGATTGTCGCGCCAAATAACTCGTCCAACGTTATCTTAAGCGCTTTTTGTCACCCCGCGCTTAAAAATCCTACGCCGATTTCGATCGATTTTTCTAAGCCGATCGCGCTGATTACGGGCGTTAACGCTGGCGGCAAAACAATGCTTCTTAAATCGATATTAAGCGCGGTTTTGATGGCAAAATATCTGATTCCTATGAAGATCGACGGGCATAAAAGCGCGATCGGGCGTTTTAAGGGTATCGAAGCGGTTATCGCCGATCCGCAGGACGCAAGAAACGATATTTCGACCTTCGCGGGGCGAATGAAGCAGTTCGCGCCTCTTTTTTCCAAAGAAAACCTGATAATCGGCGTCGACGAGATTGAGCTTGGCACGGATAGCGACGAAGCGGCGAGTTTGTTTAAGGCGATCTTGGAACGCTTAAGCGATCGCGCTTCGCGCATCGTCGTTACGACGCACAACAAGCGTTTGGCGGCTTTGACGGCAAAAAACGATCGCGTAGAGCTTTTTGCGGCGCTTTACGACGAGAAAAATCAAAAGCCGACCTTTAGTTTTCTGCAAGGCTCGATCGGACGCAGTTACGCCTTTGAAACGGCTTTGCGCTACGGTATTTCGCATACCGTTGTTAGCGAGGCGCAGCGCATTTACGGCGAGGATAGAGAGCGGCTAAACGATCTAATAGAGCGATCGAGCGCTTTGGAGCGGCAAATGCGGCAAAATATCGCCGAATTAAACGCCGATCGAAACGAGATAGCGCGTCAAAAAGAGGCGTTAAACGCCGAGCGCGAGGCGTTAAACGAGGAGTATAAAAAGCGGCGCAGCGCGTTGGAAAAGGATTACAAAGCGGCGATCGACGCGGCGAAAGCGGCGGCAAAAGCGCCAAACGAAGCCGATCGCCATCGCGCTCTAAACGCGGCGAACGCGCTAAAAAACGCGATCGAGCCGCCAAGCCTCGATAGATCGGATCAAACGCCGCAAACCTTTCGCGAAGGAGATAGCGTCGAATATTTGGGGGCGATAGGCGAAATCGCGTCGATTAAGGGCGATCGCGCGCTTATAGAAAGCGGTTCAGCGCGGCTGTACGCGCCTATTAACGAGTTAAAAAAAGCCGTGATTTTGCCTCAAAAAGCGCCTAAAGTTTTTGTACAAAAACCGCAAACGGCAAGTTTTAAGATCGATCTGCACGGATTAAGAGTAGAGGAGGCGCTAGAACTGTTGGATAAGTTTTTATCCGACGCGTTGATCGCGGGTTTTGACGAAGCGCTGATCGTGCATGGGATCGGAAGCGGCGCTTTGGCAAGAGCGGTGAGAGAGGCGTTAAAATCTTATCCGCATATATCGAGTTTTTCGGACGCTCCCGCAAATATGGGCGGCATAGGCGCCACGCTCGCTAAGTTTTAATAATATAGGCGCTAGGATTTTATTAATGGTAAATCTTGGCGGGAATAATATCTTTGAGGATAACGTATTTAGAAGAGCTTCGTGGTCGGCGGACATTTATCAAACGCCAAGAGAGCTTCGCGCCGCTTTGGATAAGCTAAATCTAATAGGCAAGAAAATAGCGACGATTAAAACGGTTGGCGGCGCTTTTGAGATAGGGGGTTGCGACGTTGAAGACGATATTGATAAATTACAAAGCGCGGACGCGCTGAATATATGCGTCGAAATTGACGAGCCGTTTATTATCGTATTTGAGGACGACGAGCGTTTTGAGATTGACTATTCCGAAGCGAGTAGCGTTAGAGCGGCTAAAAACGCGATTCCTATCGATATTAAATATGGGATATACCCAAATAATTTTGACGCGGCAAAACTGTTTAGCCGTTGTATCGGCGAAACGATAGATAAAATCGAGATTCTAGAGAGTAAAGAACCGCCATACGATTATACGCGCTCGTTTGGAATCGAGCTAAACGAAAATCAAGAGGCGTATATCAATCGCGTAGATATATATTTAAGCGGCGGCGTAAAATTTCTTTTTAGAAACGATTTTGATTACGGGCTAGTTACTTTAACGGACATAGACGATAAGCCGCTTGAAATAACGCTAGAAAACTTAAAATCGGCGCTTTGTTTTTCTTGAATCTCCTTGCAACCGCCGTTATTCTGGCAAAACGGATCGCCGCGTCTTCGATTGCGTTAGCGCGGAGCGCTCGCCGCCCGACGTTTATTTAATAGTCGCGATCAAAAGCGCCGTCGCCGTCTTTGGCGTATAAAATCAAAAACGCTTTTAGATCGGGCAGCGCTTTGATAAAACTCTGTTTCGCGATTGCGCGTTTTAGAGCGGGATATTCGTCGCCAAGAGCGCGGACGAAGCCTTCGCCGTCGTTTTCAAAGAGCTTCTCCCACTCCGCGATCGTTCGTTTGTAGGCAAAATCCGCGCCGTTTAGCCCGATCGTATCGGCTAATTGCGTATAAAAAAGCCTTTCGCCTCTTTGGTAATCGCCGCTGTTCGCGTATAGGTTTAACGCCAATAAAACGCCCAAAATCGCCCTCATATTGCCCGCCTTTATCAATGTTTAATAAATAAAATCATACAATCACGCCCTTCAATTACTTACGGGCGTCCATAGCTCAACGGATAGAGCATCGGTTTGCGGTGCCGAAGGTTGCAGGTTCGAGTCCTGCTGGGCGCGCCATTTTCTTTATTGACTTCCAGATCCGTCATTTTTGAATTTCTTGTAGAATGTGGATTGGTTTATTGGTTACTATGCAGGTTATAGGCGGGAGAATATGGTAAAAGCGGGTTTAAGGTTGATATGTTTAGCGGCGGTCGTTTTTGCTGGGCAGTTAAACGCGGCGCAAAATACGGAGGCAAAACGGCTTTCCGCTATCTACAAAAACAACTCAAGATACGAGGCGCGAAACAGTCTTTTTCGCATATATAAAAGCGACGGCGTAAAAGCGGTTATGTTAGGAGACTCTATAACCGAAGGGGTCGAATGGAACGAATTGCTATCGAGAGGCGATATAGCAAATCGCGGCATTTGGGCGGACATAACGGAAGGCTTTTTGAACAGGCTAGACGAGGTCTATCGGCTAAAGCCAAAACTCTGCTTTATAATGGGCGGCATAAACGATCTTGCTCGCGGTGTTCCGACGGATACGGTGGCGGCGAATATAGAAAAGATAATAGACGAGCTACAAAAGAGAAAAATCGAGGCGATCGTTCAATCTACGCTATACGTCGCGCAAGAGCTTCAAGGATCGGCGGCGATAAATAAAAACGTAGACGAATTAAACGATAAACTAAAAGCGATCGCGGCGAAAAAAGGCGCTTTGTTTATAAACCTAAACGAAAAACTAGCCAAAAACGGATCGCTCGATATGAAATATACCTACGACGGATTGCATCTAAACGGCGCGGGATACGAGCGTTGGAGGGATCTGATAGCGCCGATTGTGGAAAAATCCGCAAATTAGGCGAGGTTTTGCGCCAATTTTGTTCCATTTTGATTATAAACCGCCTAAAAAATAGGCGGGTTTAGACATATTTTGCTATATTTTCACTCATTTTTGTATAAAAAAGGATTATAAATGACGCTTTCCGCGAGGATTGGTCGTATGGAGGAGTCGCTCACTTTGGCGATGGCGCAAAAGGCGCGAGAGCTCAAAGCCGCAGGGCGCGAAACGCTTAACCTCTCGGCGGGCGAACCCGATTTCGATGTGCCGCAGGTCGTAAAAGAGGAGGCGATCGCCGCTATTAACGGCGCGTTTAACAAATATACCGCCGTATCGGGAACGGACGAGCTAAAAGCGGCGATCGCTGGAAAATTAAAGCGGGATAACAATCTTGATTACTCTCCAAAAAATATCGTGGTTAGTAGCGGCGCGAAACATTCGCTATTTCAGCTTTTCGCGGTTTTGGCGGATTTTGGCGACGAGGTTATAATCCCCGCGCCCGCGTGGGTGAGCTACCCTGAAATGGCGCGCTATCACGGCGCAAAAGCCGTTTTGACGCAAACAAAAGCCGAAAACGGCTTCAAAATAACGTCAAAAGAGCTTGAAGCCGCGTTAAGCGACAAAACGAAAATTGTCGTGATCGGATCGCCCTCGAATCCGACGGGATCCGTTTATAGCCGCGACGAGCTTGCCGCGCTTGGCGAGGTCTTAAAAGGAACTAAAGCGCTCGTTATCAGCGACGAAATCTATGAAAAACTTGTTTATGGCGTTAAGTTTTCGGCTACCGCGTCTATAAGCCGCGATCTTTACGAACGGACGATCACTGTTAACGGCTTGTCGAAATCCGTCGCTATGACGGGTTGGCGGCTAGGATATTTCGCGACGGCGGACGAGCGGATCGCTAAAGCGGTTACAAAACTGCAAAGCCAATCGACCACGAATCCCTGTTCTATCGTCCAAAAAGCGGCGATCGCGGCGCTAGACGGGCGCTCGGATAAAGATATTGAAGCTATGCGCCAAAGGTTTGAAAAACGCCGCGATCTCGCGCTTGGGCTTATCTCGAAGATCGACGGATTAAAACCGATCGCGCCCGACGGGGCGTTTTATCTTTTCGTATCGCACGAAGCGCTAGAAAAAGATTCGACCGCGTTCTGTCTTAAACTTCTCGACGAATACGGAGTGGTTTGCACGCCCGGCATTGGATTTTCTCAAGAGGGATATTTTAGAATGAGTTTCGCCGCCAACGAAGAGGTTATAGAAAAGGCGATCGCGCAGATCGCAAAGTTTGCCGACGGATATAGGCGATGAGCGCGTTTTTAGCCGCCGACGAATGTTCGCTAGAGATCGCCAAAACCGCGCTTTTGGTTAAAACGCTGGCGATCAACGTGCTAATCACGGGCGAACGGGGCGCGGGCAAAACGACGTTGGCAAAAGAGATTCTGCCAAACGCCGCGATCGTAAGCGGCGAAAACGAAGATGAGATCGCGCAACTGCTTTTACGATCGGAATCGCTGATCATAGAAAACTTCGATTGTTATCAAAAAGCCGAACGTTTGGAGCTTGGCGGCAAACGCGTTGTGGCGACGACGACGCGAAATATCGAACAGGGCGTAATCGATCGCTTTTTTGGTCTGACGCTCAATCTACCGCCGTTTCGCGAACGTCCAAAAGACACGGCTCTTTTGATCGACGCTTTCGCAAAAGAGGCGAAGGAGATTTTAATGTTAGATTGCGAGATCGACTTTGATCGCTTCAAAATCGATTTAAGCGACAACGCCCATTCGCTACGTCGCTCGATCTACTCGGCGGCGCTTTTTGATTCGGTCGACGAAAGCGCGCTCTTGGCTCTGATAGAACGCTTTTTAAGAGATAAATTGCGAACGGCGGCGGGAGTTAATATCTACCGCGACTACCTCTATCTCTACGATATGCCGCTGATCGTGGCGGGAATGAGCGAATGCGGATCGCAATTAAAACTTGCGGGTGCGCTTGGGATCAATAGAAATACTTTAAGAAAGAAGATCAATGAGCTTGGACTCGAATTCTGAACTCGAAGCCGAAACGTCGCGCTATCGCAACTGGTTGGAATACGACTATAATCCGTTTTTTATTTTTAACCAAAACGGAAACGTCGTCTATCTTAATAGATCCGCCGAGCTTTTAAGCGGCTACGAGTCGATCAAAACATTTAACGATCTAGCTCTATCTTACGCTTCGATCGACTTTGGTTATAAAACGACCTTTCTGCCGCTGAATTTCGCAAAGTTTCATTTCTTTGCGATCACGGTTGGCTACGAAGACGAAAACTCGATCGGCATAAAGCTATACCAAACGCCCGCCGCTAGAGAGAGCGCCGTCGCAAAGATCAAAAATTACGACTCTACAAATATCTACGTTTTGATCGACGTGGCGATTTCGCTCGCAAAAAACCGCTTAAATATATCGTCGTTTCGCAACGAGTTTGATCCTACAATCCCAGAGTTTCGTCTATCCCAAAACGACTTCGCTAAAGTTTTGCGAAAAATATACGACGGATTCGATCCCAAATGCTCTACAGTTACGACGGGCTTAAAGCTGAAAGTCGGAGAGTTTTTATATGTGGGCGGCGAAAAATATCCGCTAATCGAGATGTTGATTAAAGGCGCTCCAAGAAACGCGGAATACGACGACGCGATCGATGCGCTTTCGAGCGGTATTAACATAGCCGCCTCTTTTGAAGCCGATCGCGTGTCGCTCGAAATACCGTTAGTAACGATATAAAGCCCTACGGCGTAACGCCGCGGGCTTTTAGCTTACAATAGCGAAGAGAGAGGAAGCGGTTTGCCGCCTAAAGTAGCCTCGCCTTTTTCCAAGCGAAAAACAAAGTTCCATACGTCGTCTTTGTTCGTAATATAGCCTTCGCTTTCAAACTGCTCAAAAACTTCGATCGGAGCTTCCAAAAGCTCTAATACGTCGTTATGCGCCGATAAGGTCGCGTCGACGACAAACTTTTGCAACAAC
>JAISRI010000134.1 GCA_031273735.1 Helicobacteraceae bacterium | reverse complement strand
ACAAAAGAGTATCGCGGATTTTCATAAGGCGCGTAACCTATATACCACGCATGCGATCGCATATTAAACTCAAGTTCGGTTTCGCTCATTCTTTTGCGCTCGTCTTGCGCGATTCCCGTTACCTGCGCCGTCCCCGTTTTGCCCGCAACCTTAAAGGGCAGATTAGACATTGCTCTTGCCGAAGTTCCGCCTTTTTCATTCGCGCCGTCATACATACCGCCTCTTATCTCTTCTATATACATACGATCGCTTTCGCTAAATGCTTCAATAGAGGTAAATTGGGTTCGGCGATTACGAATTTTATCCACAAAACGCGGCGCGATCAATTTGCCCGTAGCAATCAGCGAAACGTTCTCTAACGCCTGCATAGGAGTGATCAAAAAATCGCCCTGTCCGATTGAGGTGTTAATAGTATCGCCGTAAAGCCAAGTTTGCTTAAACTTCTCCAGCTTTCGTTCACGAGTAGGCACGACGCCTATAAACTCGTTTGGTAGATCGACGCCGCTTCTTTTTCCAAAGCCCTGTTGCAAAAGTTTTTGCGCAATCGCGTCTATTCCAGCCGCTAAACTGCCCTTATAAAAATAAATATCGCAACTCTCGGCGATCGCCTTTCTCATATAAATATCGCCGTGTCCAAAAGCGCGCCAACATCTATAGTTGCGATCGGCTACTAGAAAGTGCCCCGCGCAGTTAAACTCCGTTTGCGGCGTAACCTTGCCAGATTCCAAAAAAGCCAATGCGACGCTAGGTTTAACGATACTGCCCGGGGGATATAAACTATTAACCAATTTATTAACAAACGGGTGGCGAAAATCGTTGATCATATTCTGCCATTCGCTTGCGTTGATTCCCGTGATAAACTTTTCGTTGTCGTATTCGGGAAAACTTCCAGCCGCGATAATGCCGCCCGTTTTTAAGTCCATAACGATTACCGCGCCCGATCTTTCTTCTTTATTGAAAAGATCGTGGATAAAACGCTGCAAGCGAACGTCTAAAAAAAGAGTCATATCTTGTTCTTGACTGGGTTCGATTCTAGATATTTCTTCGATTTCGCGGTTTAACGCCGTAACTTGATAACTACGGCTTCCTAGATCTCCTTGCAACTCTTTATTGTAAAAAAGCTCTAAACCGTCGCGTCCATAATAACCTATTGTTCTGCTGATCGGATCGATACTTTCATTAAGCCGATCGGTTTTAGAAACGTAGCCCAATATATGCGATCCTACGTTGCCGTTTGGATAATGGCGCAAAGTCGCCGGAGAAACGTCGATCGTCTCGTTTAACGAAAGGCGCGTGAAAAACGGTAGCATTGTTTCATACGGAACGAACGGCGTTAATTCTACCGCCTCGTGGCTATAAACGTTGTCGGCTTTTATGTAGCGGGCGCGAAGCGATTCTTTTGTTTCGTTCATAGGCATTATCGCTAAAAGCTCGTCGAGCGTTTTATCTAACTGTCTGCCTTCGGCGCGATTTAAGTGCGGAGCAAGCGAAATAGAAAAGCCTAATCTATTAACCGCCAGCGGGTTGCCGTTACGATCGAATATCGCGCCGCGAACGGGTAAAAGCGGCTCTTCTTTTAACGTATTTTTTAACGCTAAAAGCCCGTAATGCTCGCCGCGCAAAATCGTAAGATAAAAGACGCGCCCTATTAAGGTTAGCGACGCGGCTATTAACAAAAAAGTTAGTAGTTTTAAGCGCATTACCTTAAAACCGCCGTAGCCAAGATCGATTCGAGCGCGATATAGTATAAAAATAGCCAGCTAAACGAAATTGGGTTTATTCCAAAGATAAAATAGATTAAACTGATAAGCGCGTAGTAGCAAAGATACGCAGAGGAGATCGACGCAATCGTAATAACGACGCGGCTAATAATTAAGTCTTCTATCGCGGGCAGGGCAAATCTCGAGTAGATATATAAAAACAGGCAACCGCTTCCTATAATTAGCCCGTGATCGGCTTCGTAAAATAAAATATAACAGACCGCAAGCCATACGAAAAGACGCTCTTTTTTAAGCGCGGTTACGGCAAACCAAAAACCGAATAACGGCGGCATAAGGTAGTAAATCGTAGAAAGCGCCTCGTAAAAAATAAGCGCGACAAGGAGTATCCCATAACGGACTATATCGCGAGGATCAACGCTGTTTCGTCGCATATTGGAAAATGTTTGCACCGAATACAATCCTCCCACACTTTATGACCCCAAATCTCCTCTTTTGGCGTTTCTTTGAAGCCTAAACGCTTAAAAAATGAAGCGCGATAAGTTAGCGTTAAAATCTGCTCTAATCCTAAAAACTTTGCCTCTTCGATCAACTTTTGCGCGATCGCGCTTCCTACCCCTTTTGCTTGATGTTCTTTTGCGACGACAAACGATCGCGCTTCGCCAAGTTTGCGCGTGAAAATATATAACGCCGCAAAACCGATAATCGCGCCGTTTTCTTTAGCGATCGTATACGATCGGATCATATTTGCAACTTCGTCGTCGCTACGATATAAAATTATACCTTCGTCTATGTAAGGCTTGACGATTTTTTGCATCTTGTCTACATCGGTTAGTTTTGGTTTAAGAAGCTCCATATTAAACCTTTTGCTCCGCGATAGAGTCGATAATAATATGCAAAAGGCGATCCAGCCCTTCGCCGCTTTTTGACGATATTAAAAGCGCGTTTTGATCTTTGCGTAAAAGCGCGTCTTTTTCTTTTCTGTTTAATTTATCCGCTTTTGTATAAACCGCGCAATCTTTCTGATCGGCTTTTATTATAGCGCCGACGAACTCTTTTGTGATTATATCTTGTGGCAGATCGTCTAAACGGCTGTCGATCAGGCGTAAAAAAAGACGAATAGAAACGCGGTTTTGCAAAAAGGGCGTTAAGTTTTTCTCCCACGATCCCCGTTCGCTTTTTGACGCTTTTGCGTAACCAAAACCGGGAAGATCTACAAAACGAAAAACAATCGGCGTAGCGCTGAACGCCGCTTTAATTTCATAAAAGTTTATTAGGCGGGTTTTTCCCGGAGTAGCGCTTATCTTAGCGAGATTTTTTCTTGCGCAAAGGGCGTTTAACAAAGAGCTTTTCCCAACGTTGGATCGCCCTAAAAAAACAATCTCGCTCACACTAGGATCGGGCGCATTTGATATATCCGAAGCCGAAGCGATAAAACGCGATTGTACTATCCTAAGGTTTTGTGTCATTGCGATCTTTAATAGTAAAAATAAGTTTAACCGGCGCGGAATCTTGCCCGCTGACTTTTGCGATTCTCGTCTGCTCGTTAAAAACGATATGATCGCCGATTACCTTTCGCTTGTTGGTAAGATCTTCAACCCAAGCGCGTCCCTTAAGAGTATATTCGCCTTTGCCCGGCAGATAGACAAGCTCGTCGGCTTCGCCTTCGTATTTTGAATCCGGTTTTTCTAACGTCGCGCTAAAAGAGGCGTCGCCGCTAGATTCAAAGCGCGAAACTTGCCGATCGGACGTGAATAAAATAATCATTTTTTCGCCGCGCAAAACGTCTTTTCCTTTAGTAACGACTACCGAACCCGTTAAAATCGCTCTTCTCGCATTTTCATCGGCGTAAAATTGTTTAGCGGTTACCTCGATCTCTTCGGCGAAAAGAAGCGCTGAAAATAAGCAAAAAAAATTAAGGAGTTTCATCGTTCAAAATAGCCTTTATTTGATTAGCCGTTATTTCGCGTTTAGCGTTATCGACCACAAAACTTTCGCCGCTCATAACGCCGTTTGGGCTTTCGTACATAAAGTCCTTGTCGCCTTTTAATATCCCGCTGGTTCTATTATACTCCGCGCTCTCGGTTTTTAGCGTTCGTCCAAGACTATCCCAATAGTTTACGTCGCCGTTTAAAATCAAAAGATCGCCCTTGATCGTCCCCGATAAACTTGAAAGCGAGTCTCGAGTTTGCCCTATCTGTCGCAAAGCCGTAGGGCGAACAAGCTCCTCTCGATCGTCGAAAACAAGCCCGCTTTGCGCGATCAAAACGCTTGAAACGATCTCCTTATCGATCGAATATATCTTGTAATTTTCAAACTCCATACGCGCCGTTTTCGTCTGTTCGCCGCCTTCGCGGTTTTCGGGCGATAACGCAAACGAGGCGATCAGGCTTGCAATCATTAGGAAAAAGGCGAACGTCCATATTTTCAACTAAAGCGCCCCTTTTAAGCTAGGAACTCCGACAACCCTCTCGTTTGGCGCAATCGCCGAGCGAAGCGCGAGGGCGAACGCTTTGAAAATCGCTTCCGCGATGTGGTGGCGGTTGGAACCGCGAATCAAAGAGATATGCGCCGAGATTTTGGCGTTAGTAATCAGAGCGCGAAAAAACTCTTCGGTAAGCTCGCCGTCAAACTCGCCGATTTTACCATCTAACAGCGGAACTTCCCAGCTAAAAAAAGCCCGTCCGCTAACGTCGATCGCACATTGGGCGGCGGCTTCGTCTAAAATCGCTATGCGATCGGAAAAACGCTCGATCCCGCTTGCGGGAAAGATCGCTTCGTTTAACGCGCTACCAAGCGCAATGCCTACGTCTTCGACCGTGTGGTGTCCATCGACTATTAGATCGCCTTTGCACTCCAATTCTAAATCGATCAGGGCGTGTTTTACAAGCGAAGCGATCATATGATCGAAAAAGCCAATTCCCGTTTTAACCGCGCATTTACCGCTACCAAATAACTCCAACTTCAAAGAAACGTCCGTTTCGTTGGTTTTTCGCTTTTTTATCACCATTTTTTCTCCTATGACGCGCTAACTATAACGGCGCTTGTAAAGCCTTGCGAATCCTTAAAACGCGCCGCGTCCTCTTTGGAATCAAAGCCTCCGATCAAAACGCGATGGAGTTTCTCGGAACCGAATACAACGGTTTGTATCACGACGGCGCGGTTTGGCGATTTTTTCTGCGTTTCGTCTTTTAGGCGGTTCGCTCCGTCGAGATTACGAAACGAGCCAAGCTGAATCAAAAAGTTGCCGCTGGGCGTAATCTCGTTTGGGACGTCGTTTTTTGGCGCGTCTTTCAGTGGCGTAGCGTCCGCCTGCCGCGCCGCGCCGCTATTAAGTTGCGCGGCTATATGCGCGTCGTATTCCAATACCTCGATCGTAACGGGCGCCGTCCCCGTTTTATCGATTGCCAAAGCCTTGCCCGCAGTATAACTTAGATCGATAATGCGCCCCTCGACAAAGGGTCCGCGATCGTTAATTCGCGCTTTGACCTGCGCTCCCGTTTCGCGGTGCGTAACAAGCACTATAGAGTTCATTGGAAGCGTCTTATGCGCGGCGGTGCCTGGCGCGTACATATTATAGGTTTCTCCGCTCGAGGTTTTTCTGCCATGAAACTCGGAACCATACCAGCTGGCGATTCCAACCTCTTTCCAACCGATCGGGCGAATCTGCGGATAATATCGTTTGCCCAGCACGGTATAGCCGCGAAGAGTCGCGCGGTGCATTCCCGCCGATCCGTCGGTTTTGGTCGGTTCCGGCGCGCTATAAGAGCTTGAATGAGAGCTTGCTCTTTCGCTAGGATAGTAGCCGATCACAACCCCGCGCCTCTGATATTTGGCGCTACAACCTACAAGCAAGAGTGCGCTAGCGGCGAATAATAAGCCGATCGCCCGCATAAATCGTGTTTTTTTGGAGCTGGTTGGCGTCTTTCAGCTCCGCTATGGAGATTTTGAATTTTCTCGCTATCGAATCGAGCGAGTCGCCTTTTTGAACGATATATTCGTTGGTCTTTGTTTGCTCGCTCGGCGCGATAGGGCGCGGCGCGGGGATCGCAAGTTGCATATTCGGTCTGATCAGATTGCTAGAAAGATAGTTGAAATCTTTTAACATATTAACCGTTACGCCGTAACGTCTTGCGATCGAACCAAGATTGTCGCCTTGTTGAACTATATAGATATGGTTTCGGCTTCTCGAATCCCTAAAAACGTAATTTTGTTTGAATTGGGCGAGTTTGTCGTAGGGCAGATAGATCGAATAACTTTTGCCGTAAGGCGGAACAAACTCGTATCGCAAAGAGGGATTTAACGTTTTTAGATTTGCAGTCGTCGTCCCCGCCGCTCTAGCTATATCTTGCAACGTCGCTCCGGGCGCGACCTCCGCAACCGCCATCGGATAGGACGATCCGCGATTTAATAGGTGTTCGGAGCTGGCGGCAAGCATTAAACTTTCGCTCTCCGCAAGCGAAGCTAAGGCGAGAACCTTGCGCAAATAATGGCGCGTTTCCGACGGCAAAAACTGCTGTTTTTTGTTTTTGGCTACGCTCATCAAAACCGACAGATTGTCCGTACCCGCCTTTTTAATCGCCGATCTTACCCGCCCTTCGCCGCAGTTATACGCCATAATGGCGAGCGACCATTTGCCAAATTGCGAATATAAATCCTTCAAATAGCGAATCGCCGCGTCGGTCGATTTGATCGG
>JAISRI010000121.1 GCA_031273735.1 Helicobacteraceae bacterium | reverse complement strand
GGCGCGATCGCAAACTCCGGTTCGTCCAAAACGATCTTTGCGTAACCGTTTTCTCCAAGCGAAACCAAACCCGGTTTTTTTTCGTTTCTATAACGCACTTTGATCAAAGCGCGAAACTCTTTTTGCGTAGGCTCCAAAAACAGATTGGTTTTTTCTATATTAAACTCTTTTTTATAAACGCGATCTTTTGTCGTTACGACAATTTTATTGCTTTCTGGTATGATATTTTGCACGTAAAGCGGCTCTTTCGCGCCATTAACCGTAAAGCCGCGCCGTTTGCCGATCGTGTATTGCATATAACCTTTATGCGTTCCAATAGGCGCGCCTTTTTCATCGACGACTTCGCCCTCTTGCTCCACTTGATAGTGTTTGCCGATAATATCGATATAGTCGGTTTCTACAAAGCATATTTCGGCGCTCTCGGCTTGAACGGCTAAAAAGGCTAATTCAGGGATAGCCGCCGCCGTTTTTTTTACCTCCGTTTTATATCGATCGGCAAGCGGAAATATCAGCCTTTTTAACGCCTCTTTTTTGACGTTAAATAAAAAATAACTCTGATCTTTTGTCATATCGTTCGCCTCGTAGAAAAACTGCCCGTCCGTTCGTATGTAGTGCCCCGTCGCCAAAAACTCGCAACCTAAACGATCGGCAAAATCCAAAAGCGCGCCGAACTTCAAATAGCGGTTGCAAAAGGTGCATGGATTGGGCGTTTTTCCCTCTTTATAAGTTTCGATAAATGGTTTATAAACGCGCTCTTTGAACTCCTCGCGCATATCCAAAACGTGGTGTTCAAAGCCAAAATAGGCAGCGACTTTGCGCCCCTTTTCGATATTCGCGGCGTGTTTTTCTTCGTGCGGGTGGAGTTTCAGATAAACCCCTTGAGGTTCGAAGCCTCGTTCTAAAAGCGCCTTCGCGCTCATCGACGAATCGACGCCGCCGCTCATTGCCACTAAAACCTTCCGTTTGCCGCCCACTTCCGTTCGCCTCCGACTAAAAGTATTTTCAAGTAATCCGATAGAGATTATCTAATGTTAAGCTATTTTTGCTTACACTTCGTTTTTGAAATGATTGCAAGGAGGAAATGTGGTTTGTATCTCTTCAAAGGGAGTCTATTCGCTTTCGGCTATGCTCTACTTGGCGCAACAAGGCGACAACCTAGTCCAGATCAGGGATATTGCCGAAGGTAGCAATATTCCGCAGAACTACCTTGAACAGTTGCTAGTCCAGCTAAAAAAGGTGGGGTTTGTAGAGAGTATTCGTGGCGCGAAGGGCGGCTACAAAATGGCTCTTAGCCCCGAAAAAATCACCGTTTTGCAGATTCTCTACGCAATGGAAAGCGAGGTGATGTATCCAGAAAAATATGGATTGGAATCGCCTATATTGGGCGATTTTTGGGAGGAGATGAACAAAAAAATCGAAAATCTCTTCAAAGTTCCCTTACAAGAACTCGTCGATCGCGCCGTTATCTTGAATAACGCCGCCACATACCAAATCTAAATCAAAAAAAAGGAAAACAATGTCAAAAATCGCGACAAACGTAACAGACCTTATCGGCAACACGCCGTTGGTGCATCTTAGCCGTATCGGCAAAGGTTACAACATTATCGGCAAAGCCGAGTTTTTCAACCCGACGCACTCCGTCAAGGATCGTATCGGCTTTAGTATGATCGACGACGCGATCAAAAAAGGCGTCGTCGTTCCGGGTAAAACGACGATCGTCGAGCCGACAAGCGGCAACACGGGAATCGCGCTTGCGAGTATCTGCGCGGGGCTTGGCATTTCGCTCACATTGACTATGCCCGCTTCTATGAGCTTGGAGCGCCGCCAGATTTTGGGCGCTTTTGGCGCGCATTTAGAGCTTACGCCGCCCGAACAGGGAATGAGCGGCGCGGTGCGCAGAGCCGAAGAGATCGTCAAAGAAAATCCCGACGCGATCATACTTCAGCAGTTTGAAAACCCCGCAAATCCCGCGATTCATCGAACGACGACCGCCGAAGAGATTTGGCGCGATATCGACGGTAAGATCGATATTTTCGTCGCGGCGGTAGGTACGGGCGGAACGCTTACGGGCGTGGGCGAAGTTTTGAAGGCAAAAAAGCCCGATCTAGAAATAATCGCGGTAGAACCGCAAGCCTCGCCCGTTCTTAGCGGCGGCAAACCCGGCCCCCACAAGATTCAAGGAATCGGCGCGGGATTTGTGCCAAAAGTTTTGAATACGGGCGTTTATAAAGAGGTGATTCAGGTCGCCAACGAAGCGGCGATCGCTACGGCGCGACAGGTGGCTAAAGAGGAAGGTTTGCTTGTGGGCATATCCTCCGGCGCGAACGTTTTTGCGGCGTTAGAGGCGGCAAAACGCCCGCAAAACAAAGGCAAAACGATCGTTACGATCCTTTGCGACACGGGCGAACGCTACCTTAGCGGCGGCTTTTTCGACTGATAACTTCGCGGGAGGGCAAACTCTCCCGCTTAGTTTTTTAGATTGATCGGTTCGTATCGATCGTTTTCGTATAAAAACGCTCTTATAAATATCGCGCCGCTTTGGCGCAACGCGAAAGCCGCTTCGTCGATCGAGGCGGCTTCTACGCGAATAATATAAGCGCACGATACGCCAAGCGATCGCGGCGTTTTATCCAGCGAACAGAAAAAACCTTTCGCTTTTAGCGCCGCTTCGCCGCGAATCGATTCGCCTATATCTTCAAAGGTAAAAATCAGTTTCAAGCCGTTTTTGCTTTCCTAGAAAAAACTACAAAAACCGTTATTAAAATTAACCCCGCGATCACGGCGATTTTTCCGTTAAGAGGAACGCCGGCGGGCGAAGCCGCAACGCCAAAGTTATGAGCGGTCGCGCCAGCCAAAATAAACGCGACGATACAAAGCCCCGCGTTAGAATCGCCTTGTCCCGCTTTGATAAGCTGTCTAAGCGGACAACCGCCTATCAATACGGAGCCGTAACCGACCAACGCCATAGCCAAAAAGTTCCATAACGCTTCGCTATGAGCGATCGGCTGTCCTTCAAAACCAAGATTAAATTTGCCTACGATCAGATTGCCGATCAGCGCCGCGATTATGATCGCCGCGTAACCCGCAAACGACCAGCCGTTTTTAAGCAGAAAAATATCTCTAAAACCGCCCGAAATACAAAAGCCGCTTTGGTGGCAAAGAACGCCGATTACGATCGCGATAACTAGCGCGAGAATCGCGGGAGCGTGCGCGGCGCCAACCCCCGATTCGCTGAACTTTATAAACGACGGAGCCGCGAAAAGCAAAACCAAGATAATAACCGCGAACGCGGGTATAATCAGCGCGTTTGTCCTACGCGACGCGATTGAGCAGGTTTCGTTCGATACGCCAAGACTAAAGCCCTTTTTAAGCGCAAAAGCCGCGCCTCCCGCGCCGACAAAAAAGCCGAGCAAGCCGATAACGGCGTTTAGATCGCCCGCCGCTACGCGAAGCGCCATTCTAAGCGGACAACCTAAGAAAACGAGGCAACCGAGCATTATAAAAAACGCGATTGTAAAGCGGACGAGAACGCCGCCTCCCGCAGACTGATTAGGTTGCGCCCATTCGCGCCGTAAAAACGCCAGAATAAACGCGCCGATCACAAACCCCGCGATTTCGGGGCGAAGATATTGAACGGGCGACGCTCCGTGCAAACCTAGCGCGCCCGCCGTGTCGCGCAGAAAACAGGCGACGCAAACGCCCATATTCGCGGGATTGCCCTGCGTTACGAGAAAAACTCCCGCCGCGCCGATCGCGATCCCAGTCGCAACGATCCAAATTTTTTCTTTGAACGCTAACATATTAACCTCCCTGCGAGTGTTGCAAAGCGTAAAATTATATTAAAACTCTTATTTTTTTGCATCAGCGTCGTTTTTTTAAGCGTTTTAGAGTTTTCGACCGCCGTCTCTGCCAGAGCGTTGGAATAGCTAGGAATGGGGATTAAATGGCAAAAGCGGTATAATCTCGGTAATTTTTGCCAAGGATAGACAGAATGTCAAACCGAATGGACGCTACCCAAACCGTCGTCGCCCCCCCCCCCCGTTATTGGGTAAAACCAAAAAGCGCGTTATTTTTCTCTTTCGCGCAAGAAGCGGAAGATTTTATTCTTTATCGCGCGTTAGGCGATCAAAAAACCGGTTTTTATGTCGACGTCGGAGCCGCCGATCCTAATAGTATTAGCGTAACAAAGCTGTTCTATCTGCTTGGTTGGAACGGAATCAATATCGAACCGCGTCCCGATATGTTTGCGAAATTGCAATCGGCGCGTAGTCGAGACGTTAATCTTAATATAGGTTGTTCCGATACGCAAGGCGAATTAGAGTTTGCGCTTGCGGGCGATCTGACGACTTGCGATCCGGATGCAATCGCCTATTTGCGCGAGAGTAAAACTGATTTTGAAATTATAAAAACGCCCGTTATCACTTTAAGCGAAGCGTTGGAAAAACATCTGCCTTCGCTAGATCAGCCGATTGATTTTTGTAAAATCGACGTCGAAGGCTTTGAAAGAAGCGTATTGGCGGGATTAGATTTTTCGCGTTTCAGACCAAAGGTTTTTTGTATCGAATCTACGATTCCATGCACGATCGTTCGTTGCCACAAAAAGTTTGAGGATATTCTTAGCGATAACGGCTATGAAATCGCTTATATTCACGGTATAAATCGTTACTATGTAGATACTAAACTATCCGACGCGGAGCGTATATTTGAAAATTGTTTGCGGATTAACTTGCAAGAAAATAATATAGTTAGATGCGACGATTTTACAAAACGTCCGTATCGCTATCCGCGAACTTGTTGGCGCGTTTTTAGATACAAACTTAAATCTATCTTTATCAAATAAAGATTGGCGCGATCCGCGATCTAGATTGTTGCGCTTGTTGGGCGTTCAAGAAGTTCGTCGATATTTGGTTTCAATAGAGGATCGCCGCCGCATCTATGCGCTTCGTTTTGCGTAATTACCTACGACGCTTTATAATAAAGTCGAGCGATCGTAATGCGCTTTTATTTAATCGGCTACAATAGCGGCGGAGTTTTTGCGACTATGAACAATACGATTTTTGAAAACGCGGTTAGAGCGATTATAAGCGAGATTGGCGAGGAACCAAGCCGCGAAGGGCTTTTGAAAACGCCGGAGCGCGTGGCGAAAGCCTACGCGGCGATGACGGAGGGTTACTTTCAAGATCCAGCGCAAGTTTTGGGCGACGCGTTATTTGAAAGCCAAAGCTCGCAGATGGTTTTGGCGCGGGATATTGGATTTTATTCGCTGTGCGAACACCATCTTATGCCCTTTTTCGGATTGGCTAATTTGGCGTATATCCCAAACGGCAAGGTTGTCGGTTTGAGCAAGATTCCAAGAATGATCGATATTTTTGCCCGCCGTTTGCAGATTCAAGAGCGGCTTACCGAGCAGATTGCGGAGGCGTTTATGGAGACGATCAAGCCAAAGGGCGTAGCCGTTTTGATCACCGCCAGACACCTTTGTATGGAGATGAGAGGCGTTCAAAAGCAGGGCGCGGTAACGACCACGTCGGCTCTACGCGGCGCGTTTTTGAAAGACATAAAGACGCGCGAGGAGTTTATGAGCATTGTCGGTTCCGCTCCAAAAGAGCGGTTTTAAGCGGAAGGAAAGTTTGAAATGCCGCTAACTCAACTGCGCGATCGTCTAAGATCGACGAATCTTAGCGTTCCATTTGGGCGCGCGCTTAAAATCACCTCGACGCATATTGTGGGTTCGGGCTTAAAAGTTGGGATTGGCGATATGGTGCGCGTGGAGGGCGGAGGCTACAACAGCCCCGCTTACGGAATGATCACCGCTATCGAAGAAAATCGATTTATCGTTACGCCTTTTGGTTTTGTCGAGGGATTGAAAACGGGCGATTCGATCTACAAACAAGAGCAAGGTATGGGAATCGGCGTCGGGAAAGCTATGCTTGGGCGGGCGCTAAATCCTTTTGGCGCGCCGATCGACGGCAAAGAGGAGATCGCCTTTAGCGAATGGCGACCGATGTTGCGCGCGCCGATCGTGCCTATGAAACGCAGAGCGATCAGCGAGATTCTCGAAACCAACGTTCGCTCGATTGACTCTTTTCTAACGATCGGCAAGGGGCAAAAAACGGGGATTTTCGCGGGATCGGGCGTGGGCAAATCGACCTTGATGGGCTTGATCGTACGCGGTAGCCGCGCCGCGATCAAAGTCATAGCGCTAATCGGCGAGCGCGGGCGCGAGGTGCCGGAGTTTATCGAAGAGTCGCTACGCGGCGATCTGACGGATACGGTCGTGATCGCGGCGACAAGCGACGATAGCCCGCTTATGCGCAAGTTCGGCGCGTTTGCCGCGATGAGCGTCGCGGAGTATTTCAAAGATTTGGGCTACGACGTGCTATTTATGATGGATAGCGTTACGCGCTTTGCGATGGCGCAAAGAGAGATCGGGCTTGCTTTGGGCGAACCGCCGACAAGCAAAGGCTACCCGCCGAGCGTCTTTAGCCTTCTGCCGCAACTGATGGAAAGGGCTGGCGCGGAAAAAGGCAAAGGGAGCATTACGGCGTTTTTCACCGTGCTTGTCGAAGGCGACGATATGAACGATCCGATAGCCGATCAAGCGCGATCGATCTTGGACGGGCATATTGTTTTAAGCCGCCGCTTAAACGATCAGGGTTTGTATCCGCCAATCGACGTTCTTTCTTCCGCTTCGCGCTTAATGTATAATTTGATAAACGACGATCATAAAGAGGCGGCGCGTTCAACGCGGCGTATTTTGTCGCTACTACGCGATAACGAAACGTTGGTTAGAATAGGAGCTTATACGCCCGGAAGCGATAAAGAGCTTGACGCGGCTTTGAAAATTAAGCCGATTTTGGAACAATTTATGTCTCAAAACGAACCAGATACGAAAAATTTCGACGATCGTATAGCCGAAATGATAGCGATCGTCTATCCCGATAGACAAAAAGGAGGCGCAAAAAATGGGTAAAAGAGCGCTTATGCCGCTTGCAAACGGATTTGAAGAGATAGAGGCGATTACCATAATAGATATTTTGCGAAGAGCCGGCGTAGAGGTTGTGATCGCGGGGCTTGGGCGCTACGAAGTTTTGGGCGCTCACGGCATAGCGATCGGCGCGGAAACGACGATAGAGGACGCGGAGGGCGAAGAGTTTGATCTTATCGTTCTTGCGGGCGGACACGAAAACGCGATGAGCCTATCCGCCGACGCGCCTACGCGGCAAACGATCCGCAAAATGCGCGATAAAGGCAAACTGATCGCCGCTATTTGCGCCGCGCCGATCGCTTTGGCGCAAGCGGGCGTTATTTCCGGCGATTTTACCTGCTACGGCGGTTACGAAGGGGGAATAGAGGGAAATTACAAAAACGCGAGAGTCGTCGAAAACGACGGGGTGATCACCTCGCAAGGACCAGGTACGGCGGCGGATTTCGCCTTTACGCTCGTAACGCGGTTAATTGGCGAAGAGATGACCTCGCAACTCAAACGCGCTATGTATTTTTAACCGCCGACTTAATAGAACCGTAGAAATGGAAATAAGATATTGATCAATTTCAGCGAAGAGCTTATAGCGAAAAAAGGACGAAATCCTAAAATATCTAAAAGAGGTTTTTTACCGTTTCTTATGCTACCAAAGCGTTGCAAACTAAAGAATTATACGCAATTCTTAATATAAAAAATTATAAATAATTCTTTAGTTAAAAATTGGCAAATATGCGTTTTTAATTAAATTGGAGGTTTTTAGGTCTTACTTCGCAAAAAATCGGTATAATTTTCAAATGAAATAGGAGGCGATCGTTATGAGAGCTACTATAGGGTTTCGTTTTACGACGTTTGGTTTTATGGTTCTCTGTTTTATCTTTTTAACGTCCTGCGGTAATAAAGGAAGCGGCGATGATAGCGTTACGGATTTAACGCTCCCGCCGCCGCAACCTATTTCGCCGCCCCCTTCGCCAAAAGAGGTATATCCATATTTCTTCAATTACAGATTGGAAAAATTCGCTCCAGATACGGAGCCGTTGATCGCGCAAACCTTTGGAAGCGAGCTATCCGTTAAAGAGGAGAGTCTTTGGGAGTACGAATCCTATAACTCCCTTGCGATAGGCTTTTCCGTCGGTATTCAAGCCATATCCGCGATCGAATACGGCAAAACCCCCGATTATGGAAGCCGAACGGAGGTTTCCGAATCCTACTATTTTAACCATCTTCACTACATAAAAGATCTTGAGCCAGGGACGACCTATTACTACCGCATTATTATCCAAGATCATAACGCAAACGCCGTAGCACTACCGGGCAGATACCTAACGACGAAAAATTTTACCGATAAAGTCGTCCTACTTAAACAGAGCGATTTCGTTCATTACAGGGCAAATGGCGAGTCCTGCGTTGAGGGAACCGTTCCCGGCGTTGAAACCCGTTCGGGTCTGTGCATTACCTCCCCTGGCGTATATGTCCTTACGCAAGACGTAACAACGGACGGTCTTGGCGTCAATATCAAAGCTAGCGACGTTACCATAGATCTAAACGGGCATACCTTAACCTACGATAACGACGATAACGTTTTTGCGAATGGCGAAGAAGGCGGAAAGTATAACGAAAGCGATTCCTACGGTATTCGCTCAGGGCTTTGGAACAAAGTGAATATCAAAATATATAACGGTATTGTAAAACAAGGCTTAAAAGGCTCGCCTTCGCTTAGCCCGCTTTATATAGACACATACCTCTCTACCGACGAAGTCGCCGGCGTTACCGTGGATTATTATGGCGATCAAACTTCCGGTATGTTAGTCGGTTATGGGCAAACCCATCACAACATACTATACGACCGAGGAAGCGGCGTAGACGATCGGCATGGAGCGGTTCGCGCTTTGGAAGCTACCCCTAGCCCAAATACGCAAATCGCCTATAACTCTTTTCGTCGTATCCGCCAGCGCGGTATAGACCAAAAAACGTGCTATTCGGAGGCTTGCGGTTTCTTCGTGCATGATAACGAACTCTATGTCGATTCTTTTGCCGTCAATAGTTTTGTTATAGGAGTTGGGGATAACGCCGTAATAACGAATAATAAAATTTTCGGTATGGGCGATAGCCCCATAGGAATAGGTTGGGGGAATAATATCCGCGTGGCTGATAACTTTATCTATATGCGCTGCTTTTCTCCAGAAAAACGTTTTGAGGAATACGAACGCAAATCGAGCGTGGCGGGTATGCGCGTTACGGATTATGGCGACGGCGGCTTAAAAAATTTGTGTTTCGAGCGCAATACGATAGCGTTGAAGGCAGAAGATTATTGCTCTTTTGCTCGCGGTATTTGGACGATAAACGGCGTCAAAAGCAAGAATATCGTTTATAGAGATAATATCGTAAAGGTCGAGGCGCTACCCGGTAATTTCGATCCGAATTACGGCAAACACCCCGGATATTTTTATAACGGAAACGCCGAAAACGCGGTTACGCCCGTGAGCGTAAACGGGCAGTCTCTCGATATTCCCTCCGAAGAGATCCCAACGTCGCTACTTTTTGAAGACAATCGCCTCATAGCCAACGTGAATCATATAACGTTGGGCGAAGGTTACGGCATAGCCAACGGCGCTCGCTTCTACCGCACAACCTTAGAAAAGATCGCGCATGATTCAGACCATAAGTTTTACGCTCCCGTTCGTATCGGTTTTTGGTATCTTAATTCGATGAAAAACCTCCTGATTGACACAAAGCTAATCGGCGTTACCAAAGAGGAGCTAAATACGCCATATTTCTATGGAGACTATGGCAAAATGGAGATTTTTTACGGCATAGAGAAAACGCTGACTTTTAACGGCGGCGGACGACCAATCGCGAATCAAACTATCAGGTTATATTACCCCGATGAAAATACGCAAGATCTGACGACGGACGAAAACGGCGTCGCGATCTTTGATCTTTTGAGCGCGCGGCATTACAAATGGGGGAATAGTCAGGAGGACGGCGTATCGGGCGAAGCGTCGCGCGAGGACTATAAGTATTATATTTTCAAAGCAAGCGGCTGGAATGACTACGCCATTTCTATAGACGAATTGAAAGCGGCGGAATCGATAACCTTGCAAAAACCTTAGAGCGCGAAACAAAAAAGCCTCCCGAAAACGCCTCTTATTTACGCTAAAAATGGCGCGTAGGCAAGCCGCAAGTCGCGGTTTATGTAGCGCTTTGCGATTATTATAATCATAATTTTTGCTATGATTGCTGCGGGGAATGGGGAATTAAGAAAAGGAAAGGTATGCAGAAAGGTTTTTGGTCTTACCCGCATAGGCTTTTGGCGATCGTTCAAGGCGGATTTGCGAAAAAGGGCTTTTGGTTCCAGATACACTGGTTTTTAGGCGCGATTCTTGGCGTAATTATCGCCATAGTCGGCGTTACGGGCGCGGCTCTTTCTTTTAGAAGCGAGATAACGGGCTTGCTTAACAAAGAGATCGTCTATGTCGAATCGAACGGGCGAGAGTCGCTTGGCGTAAGCGAGATTTTGGAAAAGGCGAGCGCGGCTCTGCCAACGTCGCGTATAAACTCCATTACGCTCTATGCGTCGCCCGATAAGACCGTAAGATTTAGCGCGAGCGACGCAAACTCGACTAATATGCGAGGCAGAATGCGCTATATCGATCAATATAGCGGCGAGGTTAAGAACGCCGAGATGAAGGGCGAAGAGTTTTTCGCTCTTATGGTTAGATGGCACAGATGGCTAGGCGACGCGGCAAGCGGCTGGGGAAAGCAGACCGTCGCTATCGCCACTGTGGCTTTGATCATTTTGTCGCTTTCGGGGCTTTATGTCTATTTTCCGTTTATGAGGCATAAGTTTTTAACCTCTCTAAAAGTCGATTTTAAGCAAAAGGGAAGGATATTTCTCTATAGGTTGCACTCGGCTTTTGGCGTATGGACGTTGATCTTTGTTCTTTTTATGTCTTTTACGGGGCTTTGGTGGTCTTACGGTTGGTATAGAACGGGGCTTTATTGGTTAGCAGGCGTAGAGCCTCCCGCGCCAAG
>JAISRI010000097.1 GCA_031273735.1 Helicobacteraceae bacterium | reverse complement strand
CAAAGCTAGGATAAGTCTATGAAAAACAAGTATTTACGCCGTTCGCATATTTCGGAAGGTAAGTTTCGTGAAATAACTCGGTTGTTTTCAAGTGATTTAGACGCAACGCAGATCGCTGAAGTAGCGAAACTAAATCGCAATACAATCAACGCGATCCTATCAAAGATTCGCGCTAGGATCGTCTCTTTAGCCGAAAAAGAGTCCTTCGCGATCGGCGAGATTGAAATAGACGAAAGCGACTATACCCTACAAAATCTACATTGCCTGCATATTTGTATGAAACAAAAATCTTTTTTCCCATAATCTATTCCGCCTCTGCTTTCAAAATGTTTTCATCATCGATCGGTTTGATTGATTTATTTTAAAATATCATCAAAATCTTTTTGCGAAAATGGTTGTTTCATTCTTCGTCCTCCGCAATATTTTCATCGTCAAATAATTCGTCGTTGTCCGCCGTAATATTTTCCTTCGCCATCTCGTATTTTGGAATAGCGACGGCGCGAACGTCAAGTTTACCTGTTACCACATCCGAGATAAGTCGCGTACGGTATTCGGTGAATAGCGCAATTTCATCGTTTAATTTTACTGTAACTTTATCAATCGCGGAGCATTTTTCATCAAGACGGGCTATAATCTTGTATTGCTCATCAAGGGTCGGGAGCAAAATTTGAAAATTGGCAATAAAATTTACGGGTACGCGTTTCTGTCCAGCCGAACCCGTCATTGAATCTTCACCTTGTTTGCGAAATGAACTGCTGTATGTTATTAAATAAAGATACTTGGGAATAACTTTTTCATTTGCCCGTAAAACAATTAATTCCGTAGTGCCAAAACCGATTTCAGTTTCAAGACTATCTAAACAAGCGCCTTTGCCATTTTCAAAACAAGGGGTTATTTTGGCAACAACAACATCGTTTTTAGCAAAAGAGGTGAAACCTGAACGAACATCTTGAATTTTGCGTTTTTCAGAACAATCAATTTTGCCATCAGTAGATATTTTTTCCATAGGAAGAAATGTCACAAAGGTTTTACTTTCATAAAGTTTTAGTCTTTCTAAAATAGAGGCATTAATCTGGCAAATGTGTCTCAGCTTCATTTTTTTCCACCCATTGCCGCCGCGTGTTACGGCGGTATTTATTATCGCCTGTTTTTGTTCTTTGAGTAGTGCGATTTGTCGTCGTTTGGCGGCGATTAGACGGTTAATCAGCGAAACTTTCCAATCAAGATATCGCGCGATTTGGTCTTGCTCCTCTAGCGGTGGAAGCGGGAGGTTTATTTTTTTAAACTCAGAATAGCTTAAAGTTAACCGTATGCCTGTTCCAAGTCCATTTATGACTTTCTGTCCGTCCATAGCTTTTAATAAATAACACGCATACATTGGCACTATTGTATCTCTTGGACGTAGCAAAACATATGCTGGCGTTATACAGCCGTTATCTTTTACAATAGCGCATCGCTGTGTAATAAAATCATAATTAAGATTTAATCCATTTATTATTATGTCGTTGGGCTCAACGATAATATATCTCTTTATGCTATCAAAAAAGTGAACATCGCTTTCAATTGCTTTTTTTGCAACAATTTCTCCAAACCTAAATTGAAGTGGTTTTTTTGCAACTAGTGCTTCATTGGTAGCTGTGTTTTCTGCAAACATTGAATATGAACGCTTAATTTCCCATCGTTCGGGCAATATTCCAAACCACTCTATACTCATCTCAAAACCCTATCAAATAACCATTCCGTTATATCTACAAAAATACCGCTCATATTATATTTTTCATTTGGCTCGATCCTACTTTACAGCGGTTCTTTCCTAAACTCTCGTAATAGTAGCATATACAAACTTTCTTTCTTATGATTAAACCTCTATTCGATCTCTTTAAGACGTAAGCAAATAGAACTTGCCGATTTATTTCAAGCATAGTCGGTCTCTTTGGCGCGTAGATAGAACTTATCTTTGCGTAGTAAAAACAATGGGTCAATCCTACTTTACAGCGGTTCTTTCCTAAACTCTCGTAATAGTAGCATATACAAACTTTCTTTCCTATGGTTAAACCTCCATTCGGTCTCTTTAAGGTGTAGATAGAACTTATCTTTACGTAGTCCTCTAAACTTAGAGAGCCTTGTTTTAGCCGCCTATTCAGACGAATGGAAAGTTTATGACGGGCTACCCCCCAGAAGCTCTTAATCCCATTGATATGGGTTTTACCATTAGCGAACTCGTCGTTGGAATGTTTTACCCTGAAACATTTATTTTTTGCAAAACCATAGAACAAATCCTTTCTACCAAAGGATTTATTTATTTTCAATATTATTAGATATACCCTATTTATACCCTGACACGCAAAAAACCGCCGATCTTTTTTAGCCATTCGAGAGGCGTGATTTGGGACTTGGCGGGTATTTTTGACATTGTTTTGGCGAAAAAGATTAGAGTGATGGATAATTTCGAGCTTGTTTTTTTTAGCTTGAAGGCGGTCGGATTACCGCCGTTATTGCGTCATAGAGGTAATAGAAAGTTCTCAAACAAAGGCGTGGAAATAGGGAGCGGTTTGGTTTTTAGCCGATCAATATGTTCCCAAATCGAAATCTTGACCATAGACGTTTTGACTATCGTCGTCGGAAAACATTCCCGTTACAACCGCGTAGTCAATGAATTCATCGAACGCATCGGTTTCATCAGTCGTATAATTGGGTATATATTCTTCGTCCAACATTAGTTCCTGACGAATATCCGCTGTAGGCTCGACGGGTTCGCTATCTTGCAAATCGCCGTCTTGTAGTTCGCTCGCCACCGCATTGATTTTATGTGGCGCTTGCGCAATTATGGGCGCGAAGCCGCTAAGGCCGATAATGCCGCTTATCAATAGAATCCTCTCTGCGTCGCTGATATTAGAACTTAAGATTTTTCTGACTTTATCGCGGTTATCGGCTACCTTTTTCCAAATGCCTTCCACGTCGAATTCGGACGAATCGGATACGTCAATAGTTTGCAACAGAAGATCGTCGGACTCTATTTGGGGTTGATTATCGCGGCGTTCGTTCTGCCAAACCGAAAGCGTTTCGCGATCGAGAAAAAGTTGGCGGAGCATAAAAAACCCTTCCCTTATTTTTTTGCGACTCGCGTCGTTTCTATCCCCGCGACGCAAGCTATTTACGATTTTAACGTCGACAAATAGTCGTCGCGGCGATAGAAGTATATCGTTTTTTTACGCGCTATTCATATTTGCCATTCTCTGTCGCTTTCAATTCTCTGTCATCAGCGGTACCGTAGCGACAAACGCCGCAAAACCAATCAATCCAACCATCTCTAGCGTACCGGAAGAAAATTCGTCAAAAACACTGATAACATACACTATAGCGACACAAAGAACGACAATAGGAACGAGAAAAAGCGCATATCTTAGAAATACAGTCCGAAATACAGTCCGAATTTCCTTCCAATAGAGCAACAATGGGATGCCTATGAAAAGAATAGATCCATACGAAAGCATGACCAAGTAGCCGTCAACGTAATGAAGCGCGTCGAGAACAAGGCTAATGAGCATCACGCCAAGCGTCGTCGCAGATACAAATAAAAAAATCTGTATTCTGCACGCAATATTTCCTTCACTTCTCGCCTTTTTCATTTTCTGTCCTTTCTTTTTCGCGCTATCACTCTCTCGGCTCCGCAAATAACCAAGCTGAGAACGCGGCAAGCGCGACTATAGCTACTAACCGCCAGCATTCGGAAAAGAACTTAGCGGCAACGTCGCCAAGATCGGGCATATCCGTCCCCCCAAATACGCTAACAAGTAAAATGGCATAAATTGGCATAGCTACAACTAGCCAAAAAATTATGAGAAACCAATTCTCGCTCGCCACGATCTCTTTCTCTTTTACCTTCCCGTTTTCTTTCATTTACCGCCCTTTCTTTTTTCTGTTTTGGCGTCAAAATCCGTTACGCACCCTTGCTCCGAAAGGAAACAAAGAGGGAACTTTATCAAGTAGTTAGGATCAAAAAACCTTTGAATCCAAAACGCCGCGCCTAGCTTAGTAAAATCATCGCCGTTATAAACGCCAAGCAATTCCACAAGCCCGCTTTGGTATATTCTAAGAGCGTAATCATCGAACGTTACTTCGCATTCGCTTTCTTCTTCGATCCCCTTAGCCTTTTTGAGAACTTTGCCGTAGCCGTTGAAGTTTACAATTACATACTGATCGTAATTGATAACCCCTAGCTCCTCGTCTTTTTTATCCAAAAACTTGGAGAGCTTCCGCGCCGTTTTGTATATTTTCCACAAGCGGCGAAACCCCCTTTCGGATATTTCAAAAGCGCCATTGTCGAAATCCTCCGATAGATTGATTAGCATTTTTTCTCCTTTACAAGCTGTTCTTCCATAACGGCAATCTCATTTTCTAATGAGGCAATTCTTTCCTCAAACCCCTTCTTCTCGTTCTTATATCTCTCATTTATTCTTTTAAGACCCTCTTTATTATCCTCTAAGAGAGTCTTTTTTAGAAAAATAAGAGACGAATTCTTATCTGTAAAGAAGTGGTTTTTTCTATGATACCATTCATGGTTTTTCTCATAGCAACTCCCGCCGTCCTCGTCCTCGCCATTGTAGTTGTTAAGCATGGAAACGAATAAGAATTCGTTTTTCTGGAAATGCTCAATCAATACCTTGCAAGGCTCGTGATCACGACAAGCCTCGCATACGACTGCATACAGAACTTTTCCCTCCGCTTGTCGTCTAATTTCATAGACTTCATAAGTGAAAAGGGACGTTGGCGATATGGCATATAATTTATCGCCAATTTCTAACTTAATTTTCTCCATTTACTCTCCTTTCTTTTCTGCCCAAATTATTGCAAATTACTTTATGAATGTCAAGTTTTACTAATACGACTTTTTAGAGCTTATCTTGTTTATAATCTTTACGTTTTTTTTATTGCGATTATTTGATTTGTAAGGGCGGTTTTGATACACTCTTTGCGTCTTTAGAAACTAAAAAGGAATGAAAATGTCGACTACGGTTAAAAATCAACGTTTTCTCGTCTCGATCGGCGAGATCGAGTATATGAGCAAAGCGTATGGCAGTCCTTGCCGTAAAGATCGGATCGAACGCGATCCTGTTTGGGATAATTGGTTGAAGAAATCGCAAGAGGAACGCGCTAAAATCCTAGAAAGCTACGAATCAAGCTCTGTATCGGTAAAACAGAAAGAAAATGTTTAACGGTTTCTTTTTCGGAAAGGGTCAATCCTCAAAAGAAATAATTCCATTGTAGAGCAGAAGCTCTCTAAAGAACGCAACGTTTCGCGGGTTCGCTCGTTATCGACGGCGGGTAAAGAGCGAACGTTATGATAAAGGTTGCGTAACGCAACGTGCGCTACTTTTGCTCCCGTTAAAGCCATATCTACGTTTGCTATGTCGCCGATAGGAACGACTCCTAGCGCGTCAATCTGTTCGACAACCTTTTTTAAGTTATCTAACAGATCGTTCGCGACGTCAATTTTTACGGCTTCCTCCGCCGTCATAGATATTTTCTTTTTTTATCGCGAGCGTCAAGCAATGAAAATAAAATCGCCAATACGGCAATAATCGGCGCCGCTATAACCAAAAACGCTATCCCAAACAGGCAAAATAGAGCGGTAACGACTATAACCATGATCGCCGCAAGGACGATAAAGGGGATGACAAGAAACCAAGACATCTTCCGTTTGTAGGCGTAAACTTGTATGAACGCGGACATATTAACTCCTTTACTTTTATTATTTTAGTCCAAAACCCGCCAAAGTCAAAATCCTAAACTTCATCGATCGTTTTCATTGTTTTCCTTTTTAGCCTCGCGCAAGAAAGTCTTTCAGCAACGCCGCCGCTTTGGCTTGCGCTCTTGATATAATCAACTTCTTGTTAATTTCTAACTTGCCAACGTCTTTTTCAAACTCTTCGAGCGCGTCCGCGACAATTAGTTGGATATACTTGCCAATTTCAGCTATGGCTTCAATAGGCTGATGTTTGCTGAACACGCTTAGCATTCTGTTTTCATTAACATACTCCACAAAAGCCGCGCGTTGTTCGCTCAAGGTGGCGTCCCATGCGAGTTTCGGTTTTTTCGCGCCCTTTTCCTTAAAGTTTGGGTTCTTCTTTTTATACGCAACCCTGTGTTTTTCGTGATACAAGACGCAGTTCATAGGCTTAATCACGATACCTTCGGCATAGTTTGTATCGCGGCGATCGGCGCCAGCAAGGTGCGAAAGGCACGAAATGAATTCGCAATCCTCGTTAAGCGCGGCTTTTAGTCCTGTTGCAACGCGCAAAGTCGGAACCGCCAGCTTATGGAAGCCCGTTTCCTCGAGCAGATCATAGAAATGACGCAAGGTCGCGTATTCGCCGTCAATTCGGAGATCAAATAGGAGTATAAGTTGCTTATCGCCATAATCGATACGCCTTGAGACCCCTTTGCCAAAAAGCTCGCCGTAAAAAGAATAAAGTTTCCCGTCTCGCTTAGCTTTCTCGCTCCAAAACGCGATAAACTCCTTAATATCATTTTCCCGCAACGCCTCTTCAATTCGATAGAACCTTTTCAGTTTATCTATTTCGCCAAGCGATTCGGTGCGCGAACCGATCTCTACGCCGCCGTCCCTGTCGAATATAATCGTTATGTTCGCGCCGTCGAGTTTCTCTTGAATTACAAACTCTATGTCGGCGTATTGTTCGCTAAGCGATTCCAATTCGTCAAAATCGAACGTTTCGATCGACGAGTATTTCTTAAAATTCGTCATTTTCGTCGCATTCCTTTCCATTTTCTAGTTCAAGCATAATTTCCATTTGCATGGACTATTCTACTTTTACTCTAGAATTTAATCCCTCGGCTTTGACTTTCGCCTCTTCTTCAGATGCAAACGCCATATCAACCCTGCAATGAGACTCGTCGCCATAGTTTAGGTCTGAAGAATAGCAATAAACGACCTCTAAATCGGCAAAGACTGAAATGTGGCGTATCGTTATCTTTTCGACCTTAAAATAAGGGGAATCAAAATTACCATAAGGAACGACGGCATAAACTTCATCGCCGTTACTAAACTTGCCAAATAGCTCTTTCTCTACCTCAAACGTGAACTGCGTTACACGCTTCTTATCCTCAATTTTCGCTATCATTTCTTTCCTCCTTGACTTTAGAATTAAATAGCGCAATCTTTCGTTCTCTTTTGCAAAGATAACGTTGGCGCGATTGCCGAGGGGATTTTAACCCAAGTTGCGAATTTTTCCAAATCTCGATATTTTTGCGTTAAGAATACGAGAATTACGACGGCATAAACGATAGTCGCCATATTTCAAAATCGTTATAAACGCCTTTGTAATCTAGCTTTGCAAACGACTTTCTTTTGAGAGTTTTTTGTGCTGGAGTAAAATCCGCGCTTGGGCGCAAAGTTCTCGCGGCGCTCTAAGCTCCTCTTGCTCTAAAAAGCTTTTATCAGCCTTTGAAGAAAACTTCGCGCGGAGGTGTTCAATTCTTCTTTGGAGAGCCTTGTATAACTCGCAATAAATATGGCGATCGTTCATTCTAGGAATATATGCCCTTTCATCATGGTTTCTAGTTACACTGCCTCTCGACTTCGCAAATCTGACGTTGCCTTATTCTTTGTAAGGTTAACTGTCCTCACATTCTGCTTCCTGAAACTCTTCTCTTAATTCGTTCAACTCTACCCATTGCCTAAGCATATTTCGGAACGCTTCGACAAAAGCCTTACGATCATCGGGAATTGTTTTATAAAGACTAATCTCTTCATTCAATCTAGCTGATTCAGCTTCCGTCAGTTCCATTATGCTCATTTTTATTGATTCCTCCACTTTTCATTGTTAATTTCTATTTGGTTCTCCTCTGTTTTTCTTTTTTCAAGAACCAAATAACTCCACATAAAAAGGAGCTGTTCATCCGTAACCTCCATCTCCCCGCTAGCGCTAATACGCCTCTTTGGTATCGGGCTGAAGGAATATTTTTTGCTAAGAGGCAAAGCGCCCTCGTAGGCATAGGCTATTTTTTCTCCTCCCGAAGTGTCTTGAACGCCAACAAACCCTATATCGCTAACCTCGTAAATACGCTTTTTTCCTGACTCCGATTTAAGCTTAAACTTCATTTTCGTTTCCTTTTTTTGATTTTTATTGTTCATTTTTGTCGCGATAGATATAACGCAGACACATATCCTCAAGCGCATTCGCCAAAATCAATAACGCCAACAAAACGACGAGGCATATCGACCACACGCCCGCTCCCGCGTGTCTTAACCATTCAGTGTCCACTAGTACAAGAAACAAAAAGACTGCAGAGAACGGTATGGCTAAAAATGGATTTATATTAGCGGGCGCTATAAGAGCCATCATAAAAAAGCACAGAACTAGGACTGTTGTCAAAATTGTTTCAAAGGCATCTTTGTCCAACAGAAATAACGATTCTTCGTTTAGGCTACCATCAACGACAACCTCTTGCGCTTGCGTCGTCGCTTCTACGCTCGTAGCGTTTATGCAATAAACGACTAACAAAACGCCAATCAATACCGCCATTAGCGCCGACATAAAATACATCGCCGCAAAACCCGTCTTTCCCTCTTTTGACTTACCCATTTTCTACTCCTCTTTTAATCGCTGTCCCTTGCCGCTTCTTCTCTTATATAAGCGATACAGAGCAACACTAATATAATAGCCATGACCGTAAATGTAAAAATATTGCTACCCACGACATCTTCCCATATGTCAAATTCGAGTAATAACCAGCTTACAACTGCGATAAATATAAGAACTCCTACCGCCACAGAATCCCGAATAAGCCTATCCTTAATCTTAGACAGCTTCTTTGTTTTCATTTTCTGTCCTTTCTTTCATCTATGTCAGGGAACGCCAATTTTGCATAATTAACTAATGCAAGACGCGCTTTGTTAGCCAAAATCGCCGAAACGATCATGATAGTCGCGGCGATGGCAATCCTCAAATTGCTAAATTCGACCAAGAGAAAGCGAACGGCTACGGTAACGATAAAGTAGAAAGCCATTCGTAACGTTTCTATTCTACGTTCATAGACTAGCCATAGCCTTACCGCCGCCTTCTTAACTTCTGCTTTAACTTTCTTAGCGGCAATACCTTGTTCAATTAGCGTTTTTTCCATTCGATACAGTTGCATCCCGTAGTAAATAACGCACGTGATAGTCGCTACGCAAAGTAAGTCAGTCGCCAAAAGAATCGTGGATGGCTGTGCTACAATGATAAAGCTATCGACAACATTGAACGCAACTAAGCAGACGGCGATCGCTATTAGACCTAGCTCCGCTCTTAACGCCGAGCGCATAGAATTGACAACAATATTGGTAGCGTCGCTTCTATTCATCTTTTTTCAACCAGCAGTGCAAAGAGTCTGACGTTTTATAGCAGATAGCCTCCGCATTTTCGCCGCGTTTCACGCCATTACCGACGCCTATAAACGACATCTCATAAGGTTCGGGAATATAAGGAAAATAGTGGCTTATGGCTATACCAATAGGCACTATTGCCAACACCGCGACTGTGTACAAGCATAAAGCGAGATTGAGATCATTACGTTGAAACCAATCTTTTGTAGCCTTCCAAAAAGACAAAACCTTTCTTTTTGCCGTTGCCGTTTGAATTCTCATTTTCGACTCCTTTTTTTCATTTAATGTCCTTTTTCAACCAGCATCTAAAATATGTGCCGCCGATTGCTTTGTAGCAAATGACTTCCGCGTTCTCGCCGCGCCACAGTCCCAATCCGACGTTCACAAACAACATCTTATAAGGGTTGGCGTCTGGCACAATTAACAACCCGCCTCCTCCCTCCACGCGAGACGCTTCCGGCATATTGTTGGGTTGCTCCGGAACTTGCGAAAAAAGGTTGTCGACGGGCAACATAAATGCAAGTATAAGGAGCATTGGAAATATACGAATAAAGAAACGGATATTATCCATCATTTTAGCTTCTCCAATTTATTTTTTACCGCCGTTAAGGCGAGGGGTTATGTCTAAAGACATATCCTTTACGCATTAACTGTTTTCGTTAAGCGATCCATCATCTTTCGCACCGACTCTATGTATTCTCTTTTCGCTCCGTTCCCTCCTTTTGCGAAATAATGGCAAAATCCTATCACAAAAGCTAAAATTATCCAAATGCCTGTTTACATCTAGCTTCGTTAGTCATTCATTGTCCGAAAAGAAATAGCCGAAATTGTAAATACCGTCATTTTCTGTAGGTTTTATATCACACGTAATTTATCCCTGATATATTCTTGTTTGATAATCACTCTGTGGAGCAGATATTCCTCCACGGCATTATAATTACGAGACTTCCAAGCAACACGCGCTCGTTCCAAATTAGAGAAATAACAAATCTAATAATTTATCCATATCCTATGTTATATCCCTAAGCGTCTATTCCACACCCGCACCCATATCCGTCGTATCCATCGCCGCTTAAACCGTCGTAGCCGTCTTTAATCAGATACTCTCTCATCTCGTCTCTAGTTTTGCCGCACATCTTTATCATCCTCTTTAAGTTTTGTCGGGAAGTAATATATCTCGCCGTCTACTTCTCGTTTATAGGCGGGAACGCAACATTCCACACTTGGAAAATCGCAACATATTAGATCGTCTAAACCGCAACCGCACGGATCGTCGGCGTCGAAATCGTTGTTATACAGTCCGTCGTAACCATTATCGGTTAGCCACTTTTCCACCATTTCTTTAACGTTCATTTTCCGCTCCTTTATCAAGTTTTAACGCTTCAACAACAGTTTTCGCCATCGACGGCGGGACGGCGTTGCCGATCTGTTTTATTATTTTGTCCGCTCCTACGAATTCGCAAAAATAAAACCCGTAAAGCCCTTGTAAACGCGCCAATTCGATAGCGCTAAATAGCCGATAGTGCGTTTTGTCTGCGCTAATTAAACATGCTTGGTGGTAGCTTTTAGTTGTGATCGTCGGGAACAGTCCCGTAATCGGATACGCGCAAGGAAATAAAGTTTTAGAACAAAAAAAGTCCTCGCCTAAAATTCCCAAAGGGTCATATTGATCAATTGCCGCCATAAAACGAACGTCCTTTGAAATTAAAGGCTTCCAAGCCACGTTTTTTTCATCTAAATAATCTTGCGCAGGTTTTGACTTTTGTTTATCAAAGCAAAGATTAAAATTAGTATTGCGAGCAATTATAAATAGTCGTTCGCGCATTGTTGCTCCACCGCAATCTCTATGTTTTACAATATGCGTTTCTACGCGGCGAAATCTTTTTGATAATTTATCGAGCAATATGTTATATTGGTCGTAATTTCTAAGATCGAGGACATTTTCTATTATTAAATTTTCCACGCTCGCATTTTCAATCCAAGTCAAAGGCGTATAAACTAATTCCGCTATATCTTTATTCTTTTCTCCTAATTTTATGCGCGAAAACTCCGTGCAGGGCGGCGAAGCCCACAATAACTCAATATCTTTGCCTTCCGTATATTTTTTAATTTTCTTTGCGCCTATTTTGCCTATATCCGCGCATATCAGTTTACTTTTGTGATTATAGCTGTGTGAACAGCAAGCTAGGGCGCAACCATCTATAGCTAGATCGGGCGATCTGTCTAGGGCTTGTCTAATTCCCTCGCTCGCCCCGCCCGCGCCGCAAAACAGATCGACTATCATTTTTCTGTTCTTTCAAAACAATAAACAAACACAAAGGGATTGTCTTCCCACTTATGACCCTTTTCGTTTATCGCGTCCCAATAATCAAAAAAATCTTGCGGAGAATCAAAACCTTCCCTGAAATAATCAAAATAGTAATAAGGGTCTTTTTTTATTGTTTGCAACCGCTCAATCCGGATACTTGATACTTTTAAGAATACGCGCGATAATCGTTCGGGCATAAACATCGCGCTTGCCCACTTATATCCCAAAGCGTCTTTTGGGTCTATACTATATTTGTAAACAACCGAATTGTCTTCGGCGGTCGTATAAGGCTCTTTTATATAGATAATTTCGTCGACATAGTATTTTGGGAAGAAATACCGCTTATCGGCGTATTTTATCGCGTTTCCGTCAAGTATCGCGAAATAAAATTTCCCTACATTTTTTTCATTTTCTTTGGTTGTTGTGGATATTAAACGACCCAACGTCCAATCTCTATTGTCCAAAGGTTGCACGGGACAAATGCGGCGCGTTTGGGTTTTAGCGCCTCGCAAAACGGCTTTAAACATTTTTTCCTTAAACAATATGCCTTTCATTTTGCTCCCTTTTGTTTATCTGAATCGTTTTTTCCCAACGATCTAAAACGTTGGCTTGAACCAACTTGATCGTCAATTCGACTAAATCGGTGGCCGCTTCTTCAAGCGACTGCTTGATTTTTTCTATACGCTCTCGTGTTGGTCGAGAGAGCGAGATTTTGTTCGTATCCGCCAACGTTTTTAACGCCGTTTGCGTTTCTTCCGCCGCTTTAGATATTATGTCTGCTGGTTCTCGCTCTTTATAGAGCGCGTAAAAAATATCGTCGTCCGTCTCGTGTTTATAGGCGGGTAAACAAAAATCTTTGTCAAATCCGTCGCAAGACATTAAATCGTCTATCCCGCAACCGCAGTTTTCTTCCCATTCTAAGCAACACAACCCGTCATATTCATTTTTGGTTAGCCACTCTTTGACTATCTCTTTAATAGTCATTTTTTCGCCTCTACATACGCAAGCCATAAAACTTGTTGTATATAGTCGTAGAAATTTTTATCGCAACCGAACGAGCCAAATCGCTCCTCTTGCTTTAATTGCAACAGGATTTTTCTTTCTTCCGCATTTATTTTTCGCCGATCTAACTCTAGACCATTTTTCAAAACATGATCTAGATATGGATACAGCCTTAGCTCTGCTCTAGTGATTTCTCGCCCTAGATGTTCTTTTGCTAAGGCTTGAATTTCCGCGCTTAAAACCCCTCGATTAAAATTGTCGTTCATTGTTTATCCTTTCTACTAGTCGGATACCTCTTATTCCACTTTCAGCCGTCATTTTTAATCTCCTTTTCATACTGCTCGTTAAAGCTACGTTCAAGCGCCGTTACCTTGTCTATTATTTTTGTAATATCCGCTACGCTACACGAACCAAAATGCTTTAACGGTTCTTTCACCGCCTCTTGTAGATTTGCTTTAGCGCATTGCAAAGACCTCTGCGAGTTCTGTATATGCGATAATGCGGACGCGAGCCATGTTAACGTATAAGCGTCAGTCATTTTTCATCCTCCGCACAAGTTAGAAATCTCGAAGCTAAATATAAAACAATTATGTTAAATACGATCGCAAAAGCTAGAACATCAGAGGACTGTTCTAAAGCAGCAAAGAAATCACTTTCGCTCCTCTTTGGCATTACAATGGCAACAATCCAAAGAATGGCTGTAACGCCTATAAAAACTATAGGAACAATCCATGCGAAAAAGAAAGCCTTCACGTCATATAAGATGCTCTCCCTATCCTTCCATAATGGGTATATGATCTGTCCAAGAAAAAAAGCCTTGATGCTCTTCCTATTCTTCAATAATAGGTATATGGCGGGAGTAATCATACACATAGCCATAATCCAAGACACACTAGCAACAATAAAAATGGTTGCAATGCCCATTGTCGTCCCAAATATCAATAAAGTCCACTTATCGCTAGCCGCGATCTTTGGCTCTTTTTTCTTACTATTTACTTTCATTTTCCGTCCTTTCTTTTAACCGACGCCACATATTGAGTAGCTCTACATCCGTAATATTGATATTCGCGCTGACGCGAATATAATTTTTCGGTAACTGAACATACGTTCCATTGCTAGTCTGGGTAGTCGTATATCCCTCGCAGATCATTCTATCTGCTAAACCGTCTTCTATAACAAGAAGCCCTATGTCATGAACGTAATAGACCCTTCTATCACGCGAATTTTCTCTAAGCTCATACTTCATTTTATCTCCTTTCTGAAGTAGTTACTCTGTATCGTCAATGCCATCATGGCAAAAATAAATAATAATGTCAAATCTAGCTTTTTTCACTTTTTTCTCTTTCTAATAGCCAACCAAATTCTTTCATTTTTTATTTCTTTATTAAGAAACAAAAAAAGCAACGTCATTATCCTCGCAACATTGACAATTTGATTTACGCTTTCGTAATGCTCGTTTCAACTTCCTTTATTATTATCGCCGTCTATCAAATCAGCGCCTAAAATTTTGGCTACGCTTTTAAGGCTTTCCTGAAGATGACGTTCAAATAGGAAATTCTCGACCAATTTAAGCGCTTCGCCGACGGCGCTTTTGGTGATGTGCGGATTGGCGCTAAATAAAGTTTCAGCGCAAGCGTCAAGCAGATAGATAAGATCGACGTCAGTCTCTGGCTTGTATTTGAAATCCAAAAACTGCGATAGCGTTTCTTCTCTGCTCATGCCCTCTTGTTCGCGCGACATTACAAGACACATAACCTCTTTGTAGATATTCATCTATTTACCCCCCCACTAAAATATTTCTACGCAATTGCGAATCGGCGTATTGTCGATCGACGTGCGCGAACTAAAAACGTCCTGTTCGTCGCCGTCGTAAATCTCGGCGATCGATTTTGCGCCGATCGCCAATTTTTGCGCTATAGAGCGGATCGCTAAACGGTCGCTTTTATCAGCCATCGCACGTTCTTTCTAGCTCCGCTTGCGTCAGAAACGGAGCTTCTAGCAACCATTTGAGATATTTCGCGCAATGCGTCGTGTTAACGTCTTTACGCTCGCAAGTAGCGATTAAAACGATAATCCCGCTATCGTCGTGCTTTCTAAACGCGGCGGCATAATCCGCGCCGTCGCGGATAATGTAGTTGAGCTTTTTCGTATGTGTAAACTACTGAACCTGAGGCGGGGCAAAATACAGATGGTGAATCTCGCCATCTAATTAGATGAATAGTACACAATCACATTTCGGATATTAATGGATGGCTCAAATGATAGAATATGAATTTTGAGTGTCACAACCACAGTACTCCCTCGCAGTGCGCGCAATGCCATTTTTGAGACATGGACGATAAAGCCGGAGTGGCAGAAATGCCACCAATTGAGATTTCCAGGATTTCGCCAAGGGAAAATGCGGCGAGGGGAAAAGCATCTTTGCGTTGGATTGATAGGCATGCATGAGAAAAGGCAGTTCTTGAGAAATGCCCGGCTAGACATCGCAGCGCTTCCCAGCAGCAATGTGCCGGAAATCGCCCGGGAATTCGTTCGCCTGGGCCTGCAATTAACCTGCGGCTGGACATAAAATTCGAAATTATACTATTGGACGAAGATAAAGATGAAGCTTGATTGATCGATGGCTCGATCAGTATTCCGAATTCACCATTCGGCTGCGGGAGATCGCACACATTGCCCTGACGATCACGGGTACGAGTCTGACAATGACCATTTCTATTTGTCGTATGTGAGAAGGCTTCAAACTCTTGATGCCGGAGTCTGGCTTTCGGCATCTCTCATAATACCCATTTCACTGTCATCATGCAGCATTGGTTCCAGATGGCAAGGCGAGTCTCGTCTGCTTCGTTCGTGCACGGAGTATTTACTCTTGTTGTGACTGGTTAGGCGGTGAATCGCGAAATTCCAAGAATCGTGACGAATTTTCGCGCAATCCAAATTTTATAGTGAAGATGAAGAGCTATGATGCAAAACCGAATTTACTCTCAAAATCAGTGTCAACCCGATGGCGTGACCCATCAGGGCGGGGTTACTCTTGCTTTAAATGGTTCTCCTGATGTGGATCAATTGCCATAGACACCAATATGAGCAGTTGTGCAGTGATGTACGTTCCCATTACCATTGTTTGATTCGCGCGATAGTCAGTTTTGATCAGCTCGCCTCGGAGCAACAGCGAATCAGACAAAACAAACATCAAATATCCGAGGATACATAGAAAATATGTTGGGGACGTGAAATGATGTTC
>JAISRI010000052.1 GCA_031273735.1 Helicobacteraceae bacterium | reverse complement strand
ACGACAATGAAAGCCCTTGGGTTTGGGGAGTTTTTGACGGTTACCCCTATCCCGCGTTATATTGGCAAACATTCGCGCCTAGCAAAGGGCGACGCGACTAAAGCAACTGTTGCCCTTATATCTTACTTGGCGGAAGCTGTCAAAGTTATTGGGAAAGGTTGTCGAAATCAGCGCGATTACTTCCGCTTGTCTTCTTGTTATTCCCGCTACTTTAGCGTAGCGCGTATCCGCGCGTAAATCGCGTAGGAAGGCGGGAATGACGGCGTTTGTAGGTTTTACGGGTAAATGTGTAGGGTTTAAGAACGCGTTAGGTTTATGGTTTGAATTCCCGCCGCGTAGCGGTAGCTTGCGTAAGCAAGCGTAACCGCGAAGCTATGCGCCTTGCGCTCCTCCCTCCGCGATAACGCCCCTCGTCGGGGCTATCGCTACGGAGCGGATTCTGCGCTGTTTCGCGCCTCATCGCGGGAATGACTGTAAATGTAGATTTTGCTGGTAAATGCGTAAGTTTTTGGCGACTCGTTTGGTTTTTGGTTTGGCGTTTAGCTTTCGTATTGCGAGCGTCGCTCTTCGCGCTGGCGTTTAACGAAATGACAAGATCGATTAGTCCCGCTTTTTTTCTCTGATTCTAAACGAGTTGCCGACGACAAGCAGAGAGCTAAAGCTCATCGATAGCGCCGCGATCAGAGGGATAATATAACCCAAGCAGGCAAGCGGGATAAAGCAGGCGTTGTAAATAATGCTTAACGCGATATTTTGTTTGATAACGCGGTAGGTTTTTCGGCTTAGCTTCGCCGCGAAAGCTAAATCTTTTAAGCTATCTTTAAGTAAAACGACGTCGCTAACGCCGATCGACACGTCCGCGCCGCCGTGCATTGCGATCGCGATATTGGCTTTGGCGAGCGCGATCGAATCGTTTAGTCCGTCGCCGACCATCACCGTAACGCCTTGCTTGCGATACTCCTCGACCAAAGCCGCTTTTTCTTGCGGCAATAGCGAGCAATGCAAATCGCTAATTTTGAGTTTGTCCGCGATCGGTTGCGCCGCCGCGATCGAATCGCCCGTTAGAATCGCAAGGTTTAATCCCATTCGTTTAAGCGCTAAAACCGCCGCTTGGCTATCCTCTTTTAACGTGTCGGCAAGCCAAAACTCCGCTTTCAAAACGCGGTTTTCGGCAAAGTAAAATCGCGATCCTTCGCCCGCGTTTTCTTTGATCGCCACGCCATTTTCGCGCATTAAAGCCTCGTTGCCTCCTAGCAGATTTTCTGCGGCTACGCCGCGCCCCGCGATCGTCTTAACGTTTTCGATAGACTCCGCCGCCGCGCCGCTAAAATAGTCCGCCACGCCTTTTGAAACGGGGTGGGAGCTTGCGCCGATTAGCCCCAAAAGTTTGGCGGGATTGAAGCCCTCGCGCAGATTAGCCGCGACGACTTTGGGCAAGCCTATCGTAAGCGTTCCCGTCTTATCGAGTAGCGCAAACTTGGCTTTCGCGAGCGTTTCGAGCGTTTTGGCGGCGCGAAAGAGGATATTTCGCTTTGCGCCTTCTAGCGTCCCGATCACGCTCGCGATCGGCGTCGCCAGCGCCAAGGCGCACGGGCAGGCGATCACGATTACGCTAATTGCGATCATCAAAGCGCGATCAAAATTGACGCCGATCGCAAAAAACCATACGCAAAAGGTTATCGCGGCGATCGCTAGAATCGTCGATGAGAAGTAGCGCGAAAGGCTGTTTGCCAAATTGGCGATCGCGGGGCGATTTTCCAGCGATTCTTCAAGTAGCGCGATAACGCCGCGAAAGGTCGAGTGGGCGTAATCCTTTTCGACGCAAAGACGCAAAACGCCGTCGATATTGATCGCGCCGCCGATTACGCGATCGCCCGCTTTGACTAGTTTCGGCTCGCTTTCGCCCGTCAAACTCGCCATATCCAGCGACGCCGTTCCGCTTAAAATCGCTCCGTCAAAGACGATCCGCTCGCCCGCTTTTGCCTCTACTACGTCGCCGATGGCGATCGCTTCGGGCGTTACGCGCTCTACGCCGCCTTCGATTACGCGGTAAACCTCTTGCGGCGCGGTCGCGATAAGCGAATCTAGCGCATCGACGGCGCTTTTTTTGGCGCGAACCTCCAAAAACTTGCCGATCAGCACGAAGGTAATAATCATCGTTACCGAATCAAAATATGGTTCCGCGCCGCTAAATAGCAGGGCGTAAATGGAATATAGATAGGTTAAACTCGATCCCGTCGCCACAAGCAGATCCATCGTAACAAAGCCGTTTTTCAGTCCGTAATAGCCGCCGCGAAAAAAAATCCAGCCGCTAAAAAACAGCGTCGGCGTAGCTAGAGCAAACTCGGCGATATAGATCACCCGCGCAAGCGCGTCGTCCATACCGCTAAAAAGCCCCAAATAACGCGCGACCGCGAGCCACATAACGTTCATCGAGGCAAAAACGGCGACGATCAGGCGAAAGTAATACTCTTTGCGCTCTTTATTCGCCTTATCTTCGGCTAGTTTCGGATCGTAGGGCGCGGCGTCGTAGCCGATCGAGCGGATCGCGTCTATGATCTCGCTTAAACGGATCTTTGACGGATCGAATAATATCCGCGCTTTGTTGGTGGTGAAGTTGATGTTCGCCTCGATTACGCTCTCTAAGCGGTTTATAACCTTTTCGTTTAGCCAAACGCACGCGGCGCAGTGAATACCCTCGATCACAAGCCCGACTTCGCAAAAGCCGTTTTTTTCGGTAATAAAACGTTTGGCGAAGCTCTCCGTATCGAACTGCTCGGAGCTTTTTTGCAACGCTTGCGGCTGAGCTAGAGTTTGCGCGCCTTTAAGATCGTAGAAACGATCCAGATTGAGATCGCGCAAAAGGTGAAAAACCCCTTGGCAACCCTTACAGCAAAAACGGCGATCGCCGTCGGTAATTAGCGCGTTTTGCGCGATCTCTAGCCCGCAGTGATCGCACTTCATAACGCTTTTCTTTTCATAATTTGGTTATTTGTATCTAGCGATAGGTTATAGTTGTCAGCTACGGCGAGCGCCTTAAACCTATGTTGTTTTTGCATCTCTTAGCCTTTAACTTTTTCCAATGTTACGTCGCTATCGCCTCGAACGTAAGCTATAAATCCATGCGCGTCTTGTTTTGTCGTATTTTTCAAAGCGTCGATATAGCGCAAAACCTGCTTTTCGTGATCGGAACTTTTCGCGCCCGTCTTAAAATCGATCACAATCCATTGATCGCCGTTTTTTACCAAGAGATCAAAGCGCATTATTTCGCCTTTATAAGCTAACGACGCCTCTTTTACAAACGTTCTATTTTTAACGAGAGCGATAAACTCTTCGCAATTTAACAAGCTATCCAAACGCTCTTTTATATGCTCTATTTTATTTGGAATCAAAAAGCCGAAACGATTTTGCGCCGAAAAAAACGCGGAGTTTAAATTATCGCGTTCAAACATACCTAGCGTTTCAATCGCGTAGTGAAAAGCGGTTCCAAAGATTCTCGCCTCTCTCGCGCCGTTTTCTTTTTCGATCTCGATCGGGACTTCCTGACGACCAAAATCGGATATTTTAACGACGATCCCATCGGGCTTCTTGGCTTTTTCCCGCGCCGTTTGCGCCGATAAAACGCCAATCTTTATATCCTCTAATTCAAGCGGGGCAAACGTCGATTTTTCTTCTCCGCTTTTTTTAAGCTCCGCGTTTTTTGCTATTAATAAGATTCTGCGCGCCCTAGTAAATGAAACGTAAAGCGCGTTTAGATCGTCGCGTTTGCTCTCTTCTTTTTGCCGTTTCGCCGCCTGCGCGTATTGATCATCGACGTTTTCGCGCCCCTCTTGTCGCCAATAGATTTGGCGGAGTTTCACGCCCTCGAAATCAAATAGTAACTTATCGCTACCGCCATGATCTCTGCTTAGGGTATCCATAACGATTACCACGTCGAACTCAAGCCCTTTTGATTTATGCACGGTAGTTACTTTTAATCCGCTTTGGCTTTCGGGCGAAGCCGCCTCGTCTAAAGAATCGACGTTAAATAAAAGCTCGTCTATAGAGCTTTGCGTAGCGCAATACTCCAAAAAGCGAAGCGTGTCCAGAGAGCCAAGCGAGTATTTTCTAGCGATCTCGACGCATATATCTAAAGGGGTTCTGTCGCCGTTTCGATAGATATTTTCAAGCTCTTTTAGCGATTCGTTGGGAGGAATATCTAAAAGCGTTCTAAAGTTTGCTTCGTAAAGTTTATTACGATCGCAATAGAGATATTTTAACGCCTCTATGATAGCGCGAACCTCTAACGTTTTAATCAATTTTACGGCGGTTTCCGCAACGACGCTAAGAGTTTCGCCAAACTTTTCGCGCAGAGCCTGCGCCGCTTTTTCCCCGTCGTCGTTCTTGCGCGTTAGAATGGCGATATTATCGCTTTTTATGCCGCTTTCTAAAAGACGCGAAACCTGATCGCAAACGATCTCTATTACGTCCTCGCCGCTTGTTACTTCGACGTATCCGTCGCTTTCCTCTTTATGGGGTTTTTGTTCGATAAAATCGGGGATTTTATCCTTAAAAACCTTATTAACAAAATCGATCAGATTTTTTAACGATCGGCGATTAACGTCTAGCGTTTTTGTTTTAATGCGATCGCCGTAGAGTTTGCGAACGGCGCTAAAAAGATGCGGATTGCCCCCGCGAAAACGATAGATCGATTGTTTTTGATCGCCGACGTAAAAAAATGATTTATCCTCTTTTATGCCTTTGCCCGCTAGAATCTCGTCGATCAAGGGTTTCAAGATTTCAAATTGCGCGATCGAAGTGTCTTGAAACTCGTCGATTAGTATATGATCGATCGAACCGTCCATTCTAAAGTAAAAAAACTCTTTGTCAAACGCGCTTGTTAGGAGCTTATAAACCTCTCTTGTTACGTCGTCGTAGCCAAGTTTTCCACGCGACTTTTTAAGCTCCGTTTGGCT
>JAISRI010000050.1 GCA_031273735.1 Helicobacteraceae bacterium | reverse complement strand
ACGACAATGAAAGCCCTTGGGTTTGGGGAGTTTTTGACGGTTACCCCTATCCCGCGTTATATTGGCAAACATTCGCGCCTAGCAAAGGGCGACGCGACTAAAGCAACTGTTGCCCTTATCTCTATTGGCAAGATAAATAAGCGCCAATAGCGGCGGCTACTTATATTTGATCGATAGTAGTAGCCCAATAATTCTTAACGGCGCGTAGCGCTCTTTTCTTGTCATTCCCGCGCTTTAGCGTAGCGCGTATCCGCACGTAAATCGCGTAGGAAGGCGGGAATCCAAATACGGCGTAGCCGCGCGTATTTAAGACCTACGCATAATCAGTAAGATCAGCGTTTCGCGCTATTTGGATTCCCGCCTTCGCGGGAATGACAATGTGCGGCGGTTTTACTAAATAAACGAAACGATCGAGGCATTTGGAAAACTACCTTAAACAAAGCAAATCCTACAAACGCCGTCATTCCCGCGACAGAGCGGCAGGCTGTCCCCAGCCGTCAGCCGCGAAGGAAGGCGGGAATCCAAAAGAATCATCGAATTGTTGAAGCCGTCTTTGATGCGGCAAAACCAACAAACACAGTCATTCCCGCGTAGGCGGGAATCCAAATACGACGGCTTTTGCGTCGTGAGTATTCAGACTTACGAACAATCAAAGGCGATCGCTGCCCGTAGGTCTTTGGTTTGGATTCCCGCCTTCCTACGCGATTGCCGCTTCCTGCGGAAGCTATCGCTCCGTCGCGGGAATGACGAGAAGGGAGGCGTGAGCGACGGCGGAGAGGCGATCGAAACCATAGTTTAACGTAGGATCAAGGATATAATCGCGTTTTTAGAAAAAATAGGGCGAGGATTTTATGAGGCGCGTTATCGATCAAAAAAACGAGATCGTTTGGACGGCGCGTTTTCCCTCTGCGCCGCGCATATCGCGCAAAAGGCGGCGGGCGCTAATCGGGATCGGCGGCAATATAGGAGACGTAAAACGCGCCTTCGATCGCCTCTTCTTGCGCTTTATATCGGACGGCGCGATCGACGTTATAAAAACTTCGCCGCTCTTTATCAACCCCGATTTTGCCGCGCATAATACGCCGATCTTTACAAACGCCGTTATCTTAATTCAAACCAATCTAAGCGCGTTCGCTCTGTTAAAACGGCTGCAAAATATCGAAAAGCGCTTTGGCAGAACGCGATCGTTTAAGAACGCGCCGCGCACGCTCGATCTCGATATTCTATTTTTTGAAACGAAACGAAGCTATAATCCTAAACTATTATTGCCGCACCCGAAGTGGCGCGATCGAGCGAGCGTAACTATACCAATGCTGTTGTTGCAAGGAACGATATGAAACTTTTTACATATACGGGGCAGTCGCCAGCCGAAGCTCTCAGGCAGATAGAAGCCGATTGGGGAGGCGAAGCGCTGGTCGTAAGCAATAAGGAGATTCGCAAAAAAGCCTTAGGGCAGAACGCGCTTTACGAGATTGTCGTCGGCGTAGAAGACGGCATAATCGCCGAAGCCCTCGCCAAGAAAAACGCGGCTAAAAGCGTCGGGCACAATCGCGCGAACCAACAAAAAGGCGACGACGTTTTGGTTCAGATTTCAGACGCGGCTAGAGAGATCGAAACGATTATGAATGGCGCGGGACTTAGCGACTCGTCCGCGCCGATTCGCAAACCCGAAAAAAAAGAGCCGATCAAAGAGCCAAGAGAGACGATCGCGCCGCCGCAGATCAAAGAGCAAGCGGCGGATTTAAGCAAGATGAGTCGGGAGATCGCAAGGATTGCCGATCGGGTTACGCTGATCCAAAACGCCATTTGGGAAAAAACGGTCGATCCCAAAAACGCGGCGATACCGCCGGAGTTTGCCGAGATATACCGCATTAGCCGCCAAAGCGGTATGAGCGCGGAGCATTTAGGCGAAATAATGCGCTTGACGCTGGAAAATATGCCGCTTGGAATGCGTCAAAACAGCGAAACGGTGCGTCGATATTTTAAAGTTTTGCTTCGCAAAATGATCCCGACGCGAATCGAAAGCAAACTAAACCGCCCCAACAAAAAGGTGATGATGCTCGTCGGTCCTACGGGCGTAGGTAAGACGACGAGTTTAGCCAAACTAGCCGCTAGATTCGCCTATAAGTTAAGCGACAAATACAAGGTAGGGATTATGACCGTCGACACCTACCGAATCGGCGCGGTGGAGCAGCTAAGTTACTACGCCAAAATGATGAGGCTTGGTATAGAGACCGTGCGCGATCCGATCGACTTTGGCGCCGCGTTATCCTCGCTTCGCCATTGCGATATTATCTTAATCGACACGGCGGGATCGAGCCAGCACGATCGCGAAAAGATCGCGAGAATCCAGCAGTTTTTAGACGCGGAAAAGCAGACGAGTATCGACGTGGTTTTGGCGCTCTCCGCCACGAGCAAGCTAGAAGATCTGCGCGATATTTACCGCAATTACAGTCCGCTTGGAATCGATACGATCGTCGCCACAAAACTTGACGAAACCAATACGCTCGGCTCCTTTTTCAGCTTTATCTACGAGTGTAAAAAACCGCTTTCCTATCTCTCGATCGGACAAGAGGTGCCAGACGATCTTATCGTCGCAAACGAGAACTACTTTATCGCCTGCCTTTTAGACGGATTTAATAAAACGCAGGAGATAGCTCTATGAATCAGGCGCAAAAACTAGCCGAAATCGTCGGGTCGCAAAACGCGGGCAAAAACGCGAAAACCCGTTTTTTAACGATCACGAGCGGCAAGGGCGGCGTTGGAAAAACGACGATCAGCGCAAATATGGGTTATCTTTTGGCAAAAAGAGGCTTTTCGGTAGGGATTTTGGACGCGGACATCGGGCTTGCCAATCTCGACGTTATGTTAGGCGTCAAGCCGCAAAAGACGATTTTAAATCTGATGAAAGGCGAATGCGGCGTAGAAGATATTTTGATAAAGATCGAAGAAAATTTTTATCTGATACCGGGCGAAAGCGGCGGCGATATATTAAAGTTCGGCGAAGGCTACGCGCTGGAGCGGTTTTTTGAAGAGGTCAAAAAGCTGGATTTTCTCGATTTTATCATTATCGATACAGGCGCGGGCATTGGCGAAAGCGTGCAGACTTTCTTAAAGGCGGCGGACGAAGCGATCGTCGTTACCACGCCCGATCCCGCCGCAATCACGGACGCTTACGCGATGATCAAGGTGCTTTGCGATTCGCGTCAAAGGCTTCTATTTATCTTAAACCAGACGCAAAGCGATCGCGAAGGCAGACAGGTTTTTGAAAAGATCCGCAAGGTCGCCGAAAAAAACCTGCCAAACGTTAATTTAAGGCTTTTGGGGCAGCTTTCTAGGGATAGCGAGGTGGCAAAGAGCGTGCGCGGGCGCTATCTATTCGCAAAAGAGTTCGCCTCTTCTCGATCGACGGCAAGCCTCAACGAGATTTTAGACGCTATGCTACAACTTATGGAACGCGGCGTGCTTGAAACGCCTGAAGAAAGCGGGATTGGCGGCTTTTTCAAACGATTGCTTACCAAGTTCTAAAAGAGCGGAAAAAAATGCGCGCGGACAACTTTATCTTTTTTTTAACGGCAAGCGGTTTCTTCGTAGGGTTGATCTTTGCCCTGCTTGCCGATTTAGAAGCGCTGTGGCTTGTCTATGCGTGCATAGCGATAACCTTTATTTTCTATATGATCGCTCTCGCGGCAAGCGGTTTTTTTATTCGATTTGTAGATTCCAAAACCGCTTACTCGATCGAAGCCGAATACTATGAAACGCAATTAGACAAAGCGCGATCGCAGATCGAAAAACGCGAAGCCTATATCAGGGATTCCACGCGCTTTATCAGAAATCTTGAAGCCGAAATCGCCAGAACCAAGAGCAAGGAAACGTCGTGAGTAGCATAAACTCCTCGAACGCTTACGCCGCGCAACGCCAAGAGGCGCTAAACGATTTGGCGGTGCAATATCTGCCCGCCGTGAAAGCGATGGCGCATAGATTAAAAGAGCGGCTTCCCGCAAGCGTCGAAGCGAGCGATCTGATTTCGATTGGCGCGGAGGAGCTTATCAAACTCGCCCGCCGCTACGACGCGGAGATCAACGATAGCTTTTGGGGATACGCCAAAAAGCGCGTGCATGGCGCTATGCTGGATTTTTTAAGAAGCCTAGACACCATCAGTAGAAGCGATCGCAAACTGATTAAAGACGTCGAAAGACTTATTATCTCTTATTTTGGCGAACACGACGAAGAGCCTACCGACGAGTATATCGCTAAAGAGTTGCGCGAGGATATCGCAAAGGTGCAAAAAGCGCGGGACGCGGGCGACGTAGGAACGCTAATGTCGCTCGACGATCAGTTGCAGCTTTTTGGCGAGGATAACGTAGAAAAAAAGGTTCTGCGCGACGAGGCGATCGAGCAGGTAACAATCGTCCTATCGGAGATGAACGAAAGAGAACAGATGATCATTCAACTATACTTTTATGAAGAGCTAAATCTAAAAGAGATTAGCGGCGTTTTGAATATAACGGAATCGCGCATATCACAGATCATCAAAAACGTAACGCGAAAAATCCGCGAAAGGGTGGCGTAAATGGCGGATATTCTTAGTCAGGAAGAGATCGACGCGCTACTTGAAGCGGTCGACGACGACGAAACCAGCCCAGACTCGCTACTTAAAAAAGAAAAAAGAGTCGATCAGCGGCAGGTTACGCTCTACGATTTCAAGCGCCCCAACCGCGTCAGCAAAGAGCAACTTCGCGCCTTCAGGTCGATCCACGATAAAATGGTGCGGGCGCTATCGGCGCAAATATCGTCGGTTATGCGCTCAATCGTGGAGATTCAGCTTCATTCCGTCGATCAGATGACCTACGGCGAATTTTTGATGAGCCTTCCTTCGCCTACCAGCTTTAACGTTTTTTCCGTGAAACCTTTAGAGGGGAGCGGCGTTTTAGAGATCAACTCCGCGATAGCTTTTCCTATGATCGATCGTTTGCTTGGCGGCAATGGCGAAGCCTACGACGCGAGCAGGGATTTTACGGATATCGAATTAAACCTTCTCGATACGATTTTGCGCGTTATTATGCAAAACTTAAAAGACGCTTGGTCGCCCGTAACGGAGCTTTATCCCGTAGTGGAGGCAAAAGAGAGCAGTCCAAACGTCATTCAGATCGTCGCGCAAAACGAAATTGTCGTAATGGTCGTTATGGAAATTATCATAGGACACACAAGCGGTATGATGAATATATGCTATCCCGTGATCGCCTTAGAGCCAGTCTTGCCAAAACTTGCCGCGCGCGATATTATGATCAGCGACACAAGCTCAAAAAAATCGCGTAATAGAGAGTTAAAAACTCTGCTTGGCGGCGCGAAGGTAAGCGTAGAGGCGATCATAGGCGATGCAAAGCTAACTTTGCGCGATCTTTTCGAGCTTCAAAAAGGGGATATTTTGATCCTAAATCGCCCCGCCGACGACACCGCGATCTTATGCGTCGACGGCGAGGATAAATTTGTCGCTAAATTGGGGTTAAGCAGATTTCGCAAAACCGTTGAAATCAACGAGTTAATCCGCACCGAACACGACGACGTTAAATCAATTCTTACCCGCCTCGAAGAGGAGCGGCGTCAGAAAATACAAGCGTTCAAAGGCGAAGCGTAATGAGTTTTATAGAGCTTCTACAAAAAGAAACGGTCGCGACGATCAACGGTTTGGTCGGCGTCGCGCCCGCGATCAGTCTTAAAGAGGAAACCGCGCTAAATCCACGTTCTACGATAGCCTCGCCCGCGGCGGTTATCGAGCTTGATTTTTCAGGCGCGGCAAGCGGAAAAGGGCGCGTAATAATAGAGCCGCGACTAGCTACGGCGTTATCGGATATGATGGTAGGCGGATCGGGCGAAAGCAAAGAGGCTATAGAACCGGACGATCTCGACGCTACAAAAGAGATAATTTCGCAGATCTTCGGCGCGCTCTCCAGCTCCTTAGCGGCGCAAAATGAAATCGTCAAGCTATCTATTAAAACCGAAAGAGCGGAGTTTGTCGAAACGGACTTAATAGAGTTGGGGCGTTTCGCCAAAAGCTATTCGTTTAATTTTACGATCAACGCTATCGAAAGCGATCTTATTTTAGCGCTCGATCGCGAGATCGCCCAAGCGATCGAAAACGAAGCGCCAAAAGAGAGCGCGAAAATCGCCGCGCCTAGCGCTCCAAGCGCGAAAGAACATCTATCTGCGGCGCTAACGCCAGAAGAGCACAAAAACATTCAACTTTTGATGGACGTGCGTCTAACCGTCCGCGCCAGAATCGGCAGAAAACAGATGTTGCTACGCGACGTGATCAATATGGATATTGGCTCGATCGTAGAGCTTGACCAACTTGCAAACGAACCGCTCGATATTTTGGTGGATAATAAAAAGATCGCCGAAGGCGAAGTGGTGATCGTCGATGGCAACTTTGGTATTCAGATCACGACAATCGGCACAAAAAAAGAACGATTAGAACAATTAAAAAGCTAACCGCTCGCGCTAAACGAAACCTCGCTTCTTTGCGATCATTCCCGCGCGGTTACGCTTTTAGCCGCCACTCCTTTCTAGTCATTCCCGCGACTTTAGCCGTGGCCCCGCTTCTAGGGGCGTAAATCGAGAAGGAAGGCGGGAATGACGAAAGAGGACGCTCTACGCTAAAGCCTCGATCATATCGGTAAAGGGCGATCGAGGTCATTTAGAAAGGTTTAGATCGGTTGAGATCGTAGAGTTTGATTCTTGCGATAGTTTTTTGTTGAGTTCGTCCAATTTTTTTCTACCGAAATTGCTGTTATCAGTTTGATACCATTTGATCGCATTTGGATAATCTTTAAGTTCTCTTTCATACATTAACCCAAGCGAAAAGGCGGCGGCGCCATCGCCAGCTTTATATGCGATCTCATACC
>JAISRI010000204.1 GCA_031273735.1 Helicobacteraceae bacterium | reverse complement strand
TTGATCTTAAACTCCCTCTCGATCGTAGCAAAATCCAGCGAGAAAACGCTCATAAGCGTCATAATTACCTTTTTTCGTAGGCGATCGTCAAAATCCAAGCTAATCCCTCTAAAAACGGGCGCTTTTTGCGTATCTATCGCGGCTTCGTAACTAGGCAGATCGCGGAAGTTTTGCGCGTAAAAGTCGACCCCCTCGCTAATGCTCGTAACGCCAAAACCAAACAGATCGCATTCGCTATGCGTCGTGTAACCCTGAAAGTTGCGGTGAAGCGCGCCGTTTTGCAACGCGATATAAAGCTCGTCGTTCGAACGCGCAAAGTGATCCATTCCGATCATCTTTAGCCCAGCGCTTTCAAAGGTTTCGATCGCTAACTTTAATATTTTTAGCTTTTCCGCCGCGTTTGGCAATGCGGTTTCGTCGAGCTTGCGCATAGTTTTTTTAAGCCAAGGAACGTGCGCGTAGTTAAACAGCGCGACGCGATCGGGCGATAGCGTCAAGGAAAGATTTAGCGTTTCTTTAAAACTTTCAAGGTTTTGGAACGGCAGTCCGTAAATCAGATCGATATTGACGCTTTTAATCCCGCCCTCTCTTGCGATATTAAGCGCCTCTTGCGTGATAGAAAACGGTTGAATACGGTGCGTAGCCTCTTGCACCTTAGGCGCGAAATCCTGTACGCCGAAACTAACTCGATTAACGCCGCCTTGCGCGAAAACTTTCATCTGATCTCGCGTGAAAAATCGCGGATCGATCTCTACGCCAAACTCCGCGCCCTTTTGGATATTTGGAAAATTGGAGCGAATTAGCGCGATAATTTTCTCGAGTTGCGCGACGCTAAAAAATGTCGGGGTGCCGCCGCCAAAGTGAATCTGCCTAACCTCGCGCTTGAAATCTAGCGTTTTGCCTATCAATTCGATCTCGCGCTTTAGATAGCCGATATAGCGATCCTTTAGCTCCTCTTTACTCGTATAGACGACGTTGCAACCGCAAAAATAGCACGCCGATCGGCAAAACGGCAGGTGAAAGTATAAGCTTAAAGCGCGTTTGCCCGCGTTGGACGCGGCGATACGCTCGGCAAAATCTCGCTCCGTCCAATCCGATCTAAACTCTGGCGCGGTCGGATAACTCGTATATCTTGGCGCGGGCGCGGAATACGAGGCGAACTTTTCGTAATCTATTCTCATTGCGCCATTTTAGCGTCTTTTCGCGATCGCCTGATCGCGAGCGCAAAACGCTTGTTTTTAAGGGCTTCTTTATATTTTTACCAAAATCAATTACCCTTATGGATAAATTGGTTAAACTTCTAATTGCAAGGTCGAAAGACCGAGCCGAAACTAGCGATCTTCTCGTCGCGATTCGTCTTTTCGCAAACGTCGATCGATTGGGAGAGCGACCGACGCTGAAACTTTGAAGCTCCGCATTGGACAGAACCTTTCTATAATTTCTAGCGACGGGAAGATCGCCAAGTCGTTTGGCGATCTAGCTAGCGTTTTTTCTTTGCGCGATATGATATAGTTTTACGATGATAAACCCTCTTGATCTATACGCCCGTTTTGAACCGATGATCCCTTTTGAAAAAGAGATCGACTATTTGCATAGGCTTTTTTTATCAAAATTAGAGGCGCTTAGCGTAAAAAGCGTTTTAGACGTAGGTTGCGGAAGCGGACTATTTTTAACGCGCCTAAACGAGCGAAGTATCGCCGCTAAGGGAATCGATCTAAGCGGCGAAATGATAGCGAAAGCAAAAGCAAAAGGCGCGAACGCGGAAAAAATCGATCTAAAAGACGAAACGGAAAGCTACGACGCGCTTACGGCGGTTTTCGACGTGATCAACTACTTAAAAAGCGACGAGTTAATCGATTTTTTCGCGTTGGCGCATGATCGACTAAATCCAAACGGCGCTTTTATTTTCGACGTTAATTCGCGTTTTGGCTTTCGGATCGCTAAGGGTGATCTGATCTTGGAAAAAGAGGGGCGTTTGGCGTTTATCCATTCCGATTTTACAGATGAAAAACTACTTAGCCGTTTTTGCCTATTCGAACCGATCGGGGGTAATAGATACGATCGTTTCGACTGGCAAATCGAGCAATACTATCATAGCGGCAAAACGATCAAAAAAGCGTTAAAAAAAGCCGGCTTTAGCGCGATCAAAAAAAGCGAAATATATCTTTACGGCGATAAGAAGTCCGATAAAACGCTTTTTATCGCCAAAGTTTAGGGCAAAATCCCTTCAAAAACAAAGTTATCGGCGACGCTTTTAGCCTTTTGTAGATCGTCTTCGTTTTTTACCGTCCAAGTTAGCAGAGGAATCTTGCGAAACTTTCTTGCGAAACTAGCGCGCCAAAAAGGTAAAGATTCAAGTTCGTAACTAATAAACGACGGTTTAATAGCGCTTAAATCAAACATATAACGAAGCCTAAACTTTTCATACCGCGTTTTTTCCTCGCTGCGAAAAGAGCAGCTAATAATCCCGCGCGGAATATCTGGCGCGTTTTTAGCGAACCAGATTAACGTTTTTGGATCAAAACTCGCTACGGCGACGTTTGGCTCAAAATGGCGAATCAACGCTAAAAGGCGGTTCTCCAAGCGAAAATCCGAGCCGATCGCGCTTTTAACGTCGATATAGATCGGCGCTTTGATTTTCTCGAAAACCGTTTCTAAAAGCGGAATTGGCTCGCCGTTTCCAAAAAGAACGATCTCTTTTAGGCGCGTCGCCTCTAAATCGCAAACAAAACCTTCGCCCGTCGTCGTTCGGCATAACGTTTCGTCGTGAAAGACGACGATCGCGCTGCCTTTGATCAGTCTAACGTCAAGCTCGATCGCGTAGCCCGCGTTTTGCGCCGCTTCAAACGCGGCGATTGAGTTTTCGGGGACGTTTTGGCTAAAAAGCCCGCGATGAGCGATCGGCGTCGAGATAATCCATTCGATATTCATATAATTATTCTATCTAATGGCACAATAATTGCTAAAATCTTGCGGACATTTTTATTAAGAAAGGCGATAGATGCGATTAAAGAGCGTGGCGGCGGTTTTGGCGCTGTTACTTGGCGCGGAAGCGCTGGCTGTAGAGGTATTGGTAACGCCAGTCGATCGCGATAGACTGATCAGAATGAAAGACGGGCGACAGCTTCGCCTACCTGCGGGAAGCGAGCTTATCAAAACGGACGATGGACGCTTTGCTACAAGAAGAGCGATCAAAGAACAAGCCGCGCAAGAAACGCCAAAACAAGTCGGAAGCGGCGATCGCTGGGTTTGGTTTGCGGGAGCGGACGTCGCTATGGGATCGATTAGTAGAGATTATACGGTTAAGACCAACAAGCACGACGCGAACGTCAGCTTTCAAGGCGAAGTCTTTCCTACGGACGGCGGATCGCATAGTTTTTCTAAAGACGAGACCGCGACCGCGTTTGGAATCGTAGGCGGGATCAAAGACGAACAAGAGCAAAACTACTATCAGCTCGGCTACTATATTGGCGACGATATTAACGAGCTTACTCTATCCGCGCAGTTTGGCTTTCCTTCGGCGGCGTTTTTGGACGGCGCAATCGTCCCATACGCTCGCGTAATTCTCGCGGCTGGTTTTGAAGACGGGATCGGTTCGCCCGATAGCTTCGCCTTTGGCGGCGGGATTGGCGCGACCTATCTTTTTAGCCCAAAGGTAGAGTTTTACGGCGGGTTGGATTATCTTATGCGAAACTTTGAATCGAAAACGGGCGAAGCGACGTTGCCTTCCAGCGGCGCGACGATCGACTTTGGAAAGATCGAGCAAGAGGAAAAAGAGACTAGATTTTATGTTGGGGTGCGGTATCTCTTTAGATGAAAGTCGTTTTTGCCGCCCTTTTTGCGCTTTTGCTGGTTTCCTGCGCGGATAAAGCGGCGAACCCAAACGATCTTAGCTCTATCCCGGCAAAAGCGCCGCAATGGACGGAACAGCCCGATATTAACGGCAGATTTTCCGCGGCTGGGGGCGCGGCGCAATCGATCGGCGGGGCGCGTTTTCAGCAGATCGAAGCGAGCGCCAAAGCAAGCGATAGCCTGCGCGTTAGAATTGAAAGGATCGCCATATACGCGGCAAAAGAGTGCCTAATCGCTTTTAGGTCGAAACGCGCCAACGACGCGGCGATCGAATCGGACGCTAGATTGCTCTCGTTTATGATCGGAGCGCGATCGGCAGTCCAATTTGCGCGTGTCGATAATTGGTGGTCGCCTACGGGCGATTATTACGCGCTTTTTAGATTCCCAGAAACGACGTTAAAGGCGACGATCGTAGATATGATCGCGCAGTTTGTCGCCTCCAACGAGTCCTACTCGGCAAACTTTGATATGCTTCGCGGTTTAGAACTCATAGAAAACGCGGCGATCAAAGCGATCGAGGCGGCAAAACAAGAGGATCGATGAGAGCTTTTCTATTTTTTGCATTTTTTTGCGCGTGCGCTTTTGGCTACAAAGACGCTTTTTTTATCGGCGGATATGGCGGTTTACTTGACGGAACGTTGGAGAAAAGCGCCAAAGCCGATTTAGAAAGCGATACCTATATCGAAGGCGTTAGGCTCGGCTGGAATAACAATATGCGATCGCCGTTTTTGGGGAAGGTTCGTTGGGAGTTTTACTACGAACGGCGCGATTTTACCTACGATTTTGAAGGCGCGAAAAAAACGGAGGACGGCTGGCAGGCAGGCGCTTCCGTTGCGCTTGGCTACAACGTCGATTGGTTTTTAACGCAGGAGCTTGTTCCCTATTTTAAGATTGGCTCTGGGATTGGCGGCTTTGGCGGCGATTACGAAAACGGATCGAATCTGAATCTTGGCGTGGGCGTCGCCTTTGCGTTTCGCTTGTTTGAATT
>JAISRI010000170.1 GCA_031273735.1 Helicobacteraceae bacterium | reverse complement strand
TCCCGCTTAACAACAAGGCTAGATCGCTTAGATCGCGAGCGTCCGCGAATATTTGCTTGAACATAAAGTCCATCTTTAACGGAATGTATCTATGAGGTTTATTCTCTATGTCGTCGTTCATAGAGGGGATTATAGCGTAGGCGAGAATCCAAACCAAAAAAACTCGCGTATTTTGCAAAATGTCTTTGATGAGGCAAAACCGTCGCTTAGGTTTGTGGTTTGGATATTCGTTTTTGCGTTGCGAGCGTCGCCCTTCGCGGTAACGCCCCATTGGGGCTACAGCTCCGCGCCGTCGCTTCGCGAGGCGGCAAGATCGGGCGCGGATATGGCGCTTAAAAAATAGGCGCTTGCGTAAGCTAACTTCCTATATTATTCGTCCGCTTTTATTTAACGCGACTTTTGTTACGCTTAGCGTTATTACCAAAAGCAATAACGCGGCGGCGGGCATAGGCGTTATGACGAAAAAAAAGAAGGAATAAACGTTTGCAAAAGAACAAAGAAGCGAAAAACGGCGTTGCGTTCTGCGCGATCAGAGCGGCTGCCGCGCCAAATACCGATATTTACAGCCGACGCGCCATCAAAAAGGAACCAAGATGAAAAAGACGGCGTTATTTACGCTTTTTGCGTTCTGCGCGATCGGAGCGATCGCCGCGCCAAATACCGATATAGGCGCTTCGCTACGCAATCTTGAAGATACGCGCCCAAAACCCGATCTGCAAGATCGCGCAAGAGCGCAAGAGCTTCCCGCGATCGAAACGCTCGATATTAACGCGAGCCAATCGCAAGAAAGCGCGGATACGATCTTGATTAACGAGATAAAGATCGAAGACGCGCCCAAAGATATAGATCAATCGGCGCTAAAGGCGATAACCGACGCTTACATAAACAGACGTTTAACGCTAGGAGAGATCGAGGAGATCGCCTCTAAAATCACCGCGCTGTGTAGAGAAGCGCGTTACGCTCTTTCCCGCGCTTACCTGCCAAGACAGGATACGAGAAACGGCGTTTTAACGATAAAGATATTAAACGCCCGTTACGGCGTTATAACGATCGACAACTCCTCTTTAGCGCGGGATTTTATGGTGAAAGGTTCGGCTTCGGGACTACAAAGCGGCGATCTTATCAAAAGCGACGCGCTAGAACGCGCTATGCTCCTTATCGGCGATCTTTACGGCGCTACTATGCCAAAAGCAAACGTCGCGGCGGGATCGGGCGCGGGAACGAGCGATCTGACTTTAGACGTAGGCAAAAGCGAACGAGCCGGCGGCTACGTTTTCGCCGACAACTACGGTTCGCGCTATACGGGTAAAACGCGAATGGGCGCGGGGTTAGACGTTAATTCGCCGTTAGGAATCGCCGATAGAATCTCGCTTTCGGCAATGCGAACGAGCGAAAGCCTGATCAACGGGGCGGGGTATTACAGCCTGCCTTTGGGAACGGACGGCTTACGGCTTACGGCGGGATATTCCGATATAAATTACGATCTGGGCGCTGAGTATCTCGATCTAAACGCTACGGGCAGGGCAAAGAGCTTTAGCGCCGATCTAACCTATCCGCTTATTAGATCGCGTCTGTCAAATCTGTATTTGAATCTAAATCTGGCGCAACGCGAACTGCGCGACGAAATCGGCGCTTTCGACGAGACAAGCCGCAAAAAGACGCGAGTAGGCGTTTTGGGCGCGAAATACGAAAGGTGGAGCGACGATCTTTATAGCGCGATCGACGCTAGTTTTACCTTTGGGCGCTTAAAAATGCGCGACGAAGAGGACAGATCGATTAACCGCGCTGGAGCAAATACCCTAGACGATTTTTATCATATCAATCTAGGACTCTCGGCAAACTACGCCTTATCGGAAAACTTTAGCCTAAGCGCGATCACCCGCGCCCAATACGCGCTGAATCGTAAAAATCTCGATTCGGGCGAACAATTTAGCGTAACGGGTTCGAACGCCGTAAAGGCGTATCGCGAAACGATAGGCGGCGATCACGGCTGGTATTTGGGCGCGGAGCTTCGTTACAATCTTCCGTCGAGCGCTAAAACGCGCCATTCGTTAGGGATTTTTGCCGATACCGCTTATTGGCGCTACGCCGACGGCGACTACGCGCTGAAAAGCTCGGATTGGCTTCACGACGTAGGGATCGGATATTACGTTTCGGTTGGCGACGCCTTAAACGTAAAGTTGCAAGTAGCGAGGGCGATTGGCGACTATCCTGCGGAGTTAACGGCGGATAAAACGCTTGCGATCGGGCAGATTACGATCGCGTTTTAGGAGGAAAAAATGAGTTGGCTTTCGTCTCTGATCGATTACGGGATAATCGGTCTATTAGGTATTTTGAGCGCGATCGCGGTAGCGGTGGCTATAGAGCGCGTATTTGCTTATCGCCGCGTGAAGTTTGACGAATATGAAAGCGTAAAAGAGTTGGAGCTGGCGCTCTCGGACAAACTTTCGATCGTCGCTTCCATAGCGAGCAACGCGCCTTATTTGGGATTGTTGGGCGCGGTTTGCGGGATTATGCTGACGTTTTACGAGATGGGGCAAAACTCGTCGATCGACACGGGGCGGATTATGATAGGGCTGGCTTTGGCGCTTAAAGCGACGGCGATCGGGCTTTTAGTGGCGCTGATCGCCGTAACGATCTATAACTTTTTGCAACGCAAATGCAGAGTTTTAACGCTTCGCTTTGAAATCGAAAACGAGAGAGGCAATGGGCGACAAACCGTTTGATAATATCAATATGATCCCGTTTATCGACGTTATGCTCGTATTGCTTACGATCGTGCTAACAACCTCTACGTTTATCGCGAGCGGCAAGATTCCTATCAATCTGCCGCAAGCCGAGATAGAAGCCAAAGAGGATAAAAAAACGCTAGTCATAACGATCGATAAGGCGGGAACAATCTACTACGAAGACGGCTCTATCGGTCTTGACGAGCTTGGCGGCAGGCTTTCCGCGTTTGCCAAAGACACGCCGATTTTATTGCGGGCGGATAAGACGATCGCTTTGCAGATTTTTATAGACGCGGCGGATATGTTAAATCGGCTAGAGTTTTCAAAAGTCGCCGTTATGACGGAGAGCAAATGAAGCGGCGTTTTTTTGGCGATCGGCTTAAAATATCGTTCGCGTCCGCTTTGGCGCTCTCGCTGGCTTTGCACGCTCTGCCTTTCGGGGTATATTTTGCGGCGATCTCTTTTAGAACCAAACCAAAACCGCAGGTTCTCGCGCTAGATACGTTGGGAATCATCGCCAATCGTCAAACCGAAGCCGCGCAAGAAAAAACGGCGCAACCTATCGCCGAAGCCAAGCCGCAAAGCCCGCCGCCAAAGCCCAAACCAAAACCGAAGCCTAAAACGGAAGCGGTCGCTTTGCCAAAACCGCCCGACGCAGAGAAAGCGCCGCCAATCGAATCCGTCCAAACGGGCGCTAAAGAATCGGAGCAGATCAAGCAAACGATCGATCATTCGCAAAGCGACGCGGACGCGATAGGCGAATACGTCAAAGAGATGGGGCGGGTTATAAACAGAAGCGCCGTTTATCCCAAAAGCGCGCAGGGAAGCGGGTTTAACGGATCCGTAGTTTTGCGTATTGTCGTGTTGGAAGACGGTACGATCGCAAATGGAAACGTCGAAGTTACTAAAAGCAGCGCCATTGCGGCGATCGATAACGCGGCGATTGAAGCGATAACGAGTAATCTGCCGCTACCGCGCCCTCCTAGAAAATTAACGATCAGCCTATCCGTCTCGTTTAGCGAAGAACCGTTTGTAAGGTAAACGCCGCCCGTAGCGTCTAACTAGCGACAAGGCGCGAAACTCGCTAAAGGTAACGGAGAATAAGGGCTTGTTGATTTTTCTTGTTAAACGCCAAAACGTTAATGCTCGATATAATAGCTATGGTAAGTTAATTTTGCTTAAAATGATCGGAATGAAAAAGATTTTATTTGCGTTTTTGTCGTTCATCGCAAACGCTTTCGCTTTGTCTATAAACGAGGGCGATATTTTGTTTCAAACTTCG
>JAISRI010000154.1 GCA_031273735.1 Helicobacteraceae bacterium | reverse complement strand
CTGAATTCATTAGAATTGCTTTTCGATTAAAGGGCAACGAGGGCGTATGGCGACTAGGCTGGTTAAGCATATTAAACGGAAGATTCTTCCACAAAGACTTCCGCAAAAGGTTTTTTATGCTAGCATTTCGGCAATTGGCTTGACGGCTGACAAAGTCGCTTGGCTAGGTGGTTTGTTAGACCTCAAAAAAAGTCGAAAAACGCAAACTGCTCACTACTAGAGAGAGAGAGAGAGAGAGAACGGCGCAACCTTAAACGTAGCTGAAGGATTTGCGTTGGTTGTCTTTTGTAAGAGCGAACGACTTTCAGAAGCGAAACTAAGCGGAGCTTTTGGGTTTGTAGCTCTTTGCGGGAATGAACGATGGATTTTGCCGTCGATCGTTGTTTGTAGGGTTGAACGATTCGCCTTACCGCCGATCATTGTTTGTAGGAAAGCAAACATCATAAAAACCTTTGTTTGTTGGAAATTGACAAACATTGTAGCGTCTTTTTAATCAACGTCAATGAAATTAAAAATATTTTATGAAACTTTTTAGAGTTTTCCCGCGTGATTTGCGCAAAAGGTCGCCAAACCAAAGGCGGCTAAGAGCGACCTTGATCAATGCGTAGCTTTCGCTTTATAACTTAAAATGGATTTAAGTTTTAGCGCTTTTTGATTTTGATTTGTTTAAGAGCGATAATAGTTTTCAAGCGCCGTTAAAAGCCGATCGCCTACGATGATTTCAAGCTCCAAAACGCTGATGGCAAAAGAAAAGTTTTTAAGCTTGACTAAATCTTTGCACGTTACGAGAAGCGAGGTCGCGCTATGTTTTTTAGCGATCGCGTATAATTTGCCGAAATCAAAAACCGCGCGATCACGAAAGGCGTATTTTACGACGACGTTTTGCGGCAGAAACTTATCAAGCCGCTTTGCGCGAGAGATCGCCGTTACTAAAACCATTCGATCCGTTGAGCTTGAATAGAGGTTTGACGCGAGGCGCGGTTCGATTTTTTGCGCCTAGTTTTAATAAATAGGTTTATTTAGCTTGCTAGAGCGCCAAAAGCCGCGGCGTTCAAAAAGAATAATCTTTTGCCCGTTCCTTCGCCAATTGTTCTATCAAGCTCTATTCCGAGCGCGTCCGCCGGCGCAAACTGCTCCGTAAAATCGTCGCATATCAAAGCGCCAGCGTCCGAAATCGACGGGTTATGCCCGATAACCAACGCCGATTCTACTCTTGAAGCGATCGCGTCTATAGCGCGGATATACTCTCTGGCTCCGCCGTCGTATAGCTTCTCCGCCGTCTTTACGCGATCGAAAACGCCTAAAATATCGGCGACGATCAACGCCGTTTCTCGCGCTCTCTTCGCGTCGCTTACAAGGATCGCGTCTGGTTTGAAATTCTCGTTTGCCAAAGCTCTGGCGATCTCTTCGGCTTGAACGCGCCCGTCCATCGTTAATCCGCGTTCTCGATCGTTTGCTTTAGTTAGAGGCTTCGCCGCCTTCGCATGCCGCATTAACACCAACGTTTTCATCTTTCTCCCTTTATTCCGCTCAGGTTTAAGAGCGCGTCCGCGTTCGGTCCCCGCCCCATAAACGCCGTAAAATTATCCATCGCTTTTCTTGAACCGCCCGCGCTCAAAACAGAGCGAACAAAACGTTCCGCTAAAACGCGATCGAAAACGCCTTTTTCCGCAAACGCCAAATAAGCGTCCGCGCTTAAAACCTCCGCCCACTTGTAGCTGTAATAGCCAGCCGAATAACCGCCGCCAAAAATATGGCTAAAGCCATTTTGGAACTTGTTATATTTTGGCGTTTTGATTAACGAGGTCGTCTTTCGTATCTCGTCTAATATCCCCTGAACCTCCGCCGCGCCATAAACGCCTTGATGGACTTTTAGATCGAAAAGCGCGAACTCGCACTGTCGCAACATAGACAGAGCCGATTGAAAGTTTTTTGCGTCAATCAGTTTTTGTATCATAGCGGCGCTTGCCTTTTCGCCCGTTTTGTAGTGTCGCGCAAAAAGCGCCAAAACTTTCGGTTCATACGCGAAGTTTTCCAGCCATTGGCTTGGAAACTCCACAGTGTCCCACTCCACGCCGCCAATTCCGCTTAGATCGCGTTCGTCTACGCGGCTAAATAGGTGGTGAATCGCGTGTCCCGCCTCGTGAAAAAGCGTAACTACGTCGTGATGACGCAGAAGCGAAGGCGTATGTTCGCTAGGTTGCGCAAAGTTGCAGCAAATATAGGCGCTGGCAAGCTCCAAGCTATTATCGGCGCGGCGCATTCGCGTCTGATAAGCGTCCATCCACGCGCCGCCTTGCTTGCTTTTACGCTCGTATAGATCGATATAGAGCCGCCCAAAAGTTTCGCCGCGCTCCTCTAAATCATAAACCAAAACGCTATCGTTCCACGTAGGCGTTTGGGTTTTGATAAAAGAAACGTTAAAAAGCCGCGTTAAAAACTCGAACAATCCGCTTAAAACGCCGTTCGCTTCAAAATATGGCTTGTAAAGCTCCTCGTCAAAATCAAACTTGGATTTTTCTAGCTTCTTGCTCCAAAAAGCGGTATCGTAACTCTGTAGCTCGCCCTCGAAGCCGTTTTGCTTCGCGAAGGCTTTCAACTCCTCCAATTCTCGCAAAGCCTGCGGCAGAGATTTTTCGATCAACTCCTCCACAAAGGCGATCGCCGCTTCCGCGCTTGGCGCCATTTTCGTTTTTAGCGAATAATCCGCGTAGTGGCGCATACCCAAAAGCCGCGCCTTTTCGTCTTTTAGCCGCAATATCTCCTCTAAGATCGCCTCGTTTTGCGGCGATCGCGTAACGTAGGCGCGGTAAAGCTCTTCGCGCAGGGCGCGGTTAGTCGCGCCGCTCATAAAAGCGACGTAGCTATGCGGCAGGAGGTTTAGCCGCCATTTGCCGTTTTCGCCTTTGAACGACGCGCGATCGCTTGGCTCTACGCCGTCAAGATCGCTTTCGTCGATCTCCTTTTCATAGGCTTTGGTCGCCTCCAATAGATTTTGCGAAAAGGCGTTATCTATATCGGCAAGCCTTGCGTTAATCTCGGCGATTCGCGTCTTGCTCTTTTCGTCTAAAAGCGCGCCCTCTAACTCGAACTGCAAAATCGCGTCTTCAAGAAGTTTTTTTTGAACGTTGTCAATCGTTCTATCTTCGGTTAGGATTTTCTGATAAGCCGCGAGAAGACGCGTATCTTGGGCTAGGCGCGTTTCGTAATCGCTAAGAAGCGGCAAGATCGCGCTATATGCCGCCTGCGTTTCTTCGCTGTTTTCCGTGTGCTGTAGGATTGAAATTGGCGTAACAAATCGCGCTAATTTTTCGTCTAGCTCTGAAATCGGGCGCGCGAACGATTGGAAGGTTTTATTTTCGCTTGAGAGTAGCCTCTCGATCGTCGCCTCGTTGTCCGCAAGCAGTTTTTTTAACTCGTCGGGCTTTTTGGCTAAATCGCCCGCGCAAAATGGTTCAAACATCGTATCCCTTAAAATAAAACCGCAATTATACGTTAAAAACCGAAAAGGCGCCGCGTAAGGCAAAGACCCGCCTTATTCGTTCATTAGAGCTTCTTATCTTATCGTTCCCCTCTATAATCGTTTCTCTGTCTTGTTTTATGTGGTAGCGATCATATCGGTAAAAGGCGATCGAACTTATTTAGAAGAGTTTAGATCGGATGAGATTGTAGAGTTTGATTCTTGTTGAGAGAGCGCTTCTTTTGCTAAAATTTCATCTATGCGTTTTTGCTCGTTTCCAGCAAGCATATACCATTTAATAGCGTTTGGATAATCTTTAAGTTCTCTTTCATACATTAGCCCAAGCATAAAGGTGGCGAGTTTATCGCCGTCATTATGCGCGATCTCGAACCATTTAATAGCGTTTGGGTAGTCTTCAAGATGTTTAAATACCTCTCCAAGATCGCGAGCTAGCTCCGCGGCTAGAGATTT
>JAISRI010000080.1 GCA_031273735.1 Helicobacteraceae bacterium | reverse complement strand
TCTTTGAAATGATCGCTTAGTTTTGTTACGCGTTTTCCTCCCGCGCCTACTTTGGAGATATGAATAAGCCCTTGCGATCCGTCGGGTAGCTCCACAAACATACCGAATTCGACAAGTTTAACGATCGTCGCTTCTAACTCTTGATTTACGACGTATTGGCTCCGCGCGTTTTCGCGTCCGCGCGGCGGCGCGCCTCGTTTTGCGCTCTCTTCGGCTATGCGTATAATTTCCGATCGCGCCTCGCCTACGCTTAACGCGTCGGTTCCTCTGATTTTTACGCCGCCGTTTTCTTTGTCGAGATCAATTTTTACGCCGTATTTTTCGCACAATTCGGTGATCACCGCGCCGCCTTTACCGATAACCGCGGGAATCGATTTGGGATCGACGCTAAAACTTTCCAAGCCCGGTAGCGCCGCTTTATTAACGACGATCGCTTCGCTCGCCGCGTTCATCTTTTCTAAAATGCTCAACCTCGCGACGCGAGCGCGTTCTAACGCTTCGGCAAGCAGGTTTAACGGCAAACCGCCTAGTTTTATATCCATTTGCAAGGCGCTAACGCCCTCTTGCGTTCCCGCGACCTTGAAATCCATATCGCCGTCGTGATCCTCCAAACCTGAAATATCGGTCAAAATCGCGTAGCGATCGCCCTCTGTTATCAACCCCATAGCCACGCCCGCGACAAGTTTTTTAAGCGAAACGTCGGCGGCTTTTAGCGCCATCGTCGCCGCGCACACCGTAGCCATAGACGAGCTTCCGTTGCTTTCTAAAATCTCGCTAACGACGCGGATCGTATTTTCGTAAGCGGGATCAAGCTGGCTTTCTATAGCGCGTTTAGCGAGGTTGCCGTGTCCAAGCTCGCGCCGTCCGGGCGATCCTAAACGTTTTGTTTCGCCTACGCTAAAGCCCGGAAAATTATAGTGAAGGAAAAACTTTTCGTAGGTTTGCGTTTTGTCGGTTAGCCGCTCTAAACCCTGCCGATCGGAATCGCCGCCCAAAGTTACGATCGCCAAAGCCTGCGTCTGCCCTCGCGTAAATAACGCGCTTCCGTGCGCTTTTGGCAACAGATTGGTTTCGATCGATATGGGGCGAATCTCGTCCAAAGCGCGTCCGTCGGCGCGTCTGTTTTCGTCCAAAACGCCTTTGCGCGTCAAATAACGTTTTCGCGCCTCTACGGCAAGCCCCACGCTTCTTGCGTCGTCGGTTTCAAGCGACTTTATCGCCCGCGCCACGATCGCTTTAAGCGCCCCGCCCCGCTCGCTTTTAGACGCTTCAAAGATCGCCTGTTTAATCGCCTCGTCGTAGTTATCGGCGATATGCTTCGCAATCTCCTCGCTAACGAGATCGCTTTTAAGCGCGAAAGTTCCCGTTTCTTTTGCGGCGATCGCGAAAGCCTCTTCGTAAGTTTTCGCGGCTTTGGCGACGTTTTCCTGCGCCAAAGCGATCGCCTCTAAAAGCTCCTTTTCGGATAGCTCCGTTCCGCCGTTTTTCCATAAGCTCTGCATTTCGATCATCAAAAGCTCGTCGGCGCTACCGCAGACAAAAAGATCGATAGAGGAGTCGTTTCGCAGTTGCGAAAGCGAGGGATTAACCACAAAACGATCGCCTATGCGGGCGATTCGCGTCGCGGCTATGGCTTTTCTTGCCGGAAGCGACCCCACAAAGAGCGCCGCGCCCGCCGCTAAAACCGCTAAACGCTGTAAATCGGCGTCGGCTTCGCAGCTTAAAACTTCCACGACAATCAAAATCGGCGTCGTCAGCCCTTTGGGAAAGAGCGGGCGAAGAGCGCGATCGACGATACGCGACGTAAGCGTTTCAAAATCGCTCGGCTTGTTTTCGCGTTTTAGAAAACCGCCCGGAAACTTGCCCGCGGCGTAGGTTTTTTCTATGTATTGCACGGTAAGCGGCAGAAAATCGTCGTCGCTCTCTTCGGCTTCCTCGTAGGTTACCGCCGCTAAAAGGACGTTATCGCCCTCTCTAAACCAGACCGCGCCGTCCGCTTGGTTGGCGTATTTGCCAAACTCGTATCTCTCGGGCGCTTTGATGGGCGCGACATTAACGATCTTCTCGTTCATAAATCTCCTTTTGGTTTTTCCATTTTGGTATCGATTTTACCCTGTCCGATCGCGGCGATAATCGCGGCGATATTTGCGGGTTCTTGCGTCTGATAGTAGCTTTTCGCCTCGACGTAGTGCGGCAGACGATATGGTAGATACGCGTCGTCGATTAGGCTGTATAGTTCTACCGCTAGATTTTCGGGGATCACGGGCAACGCGACGGCGACCTTTGCGGGGTTCATCGCAAAAATCGTCTTTAGCGAAACCATCAGCGTTAACCCCGTATCCGCCCCTTCGTCGACCAAAAGAACGTTTTTACCCGCCATATTTCTCAGCGCGGCGCCTTTTCGGTATTTGTAGAGGTAGGTTAGAATCTTTTCGTCGCGCTTGCGTTTCGCCTCGCCGTATATGTAGTCGTCGCTAACGCCAAAGGCGCTTGCCAAAAAGTGGTTGATGACGATCTCTTCCGTTTCGCTTACGACGGAGATCCAGCAATCCTTGTTGATCGGCGAACAGATAGGCTCTGTGAAAATAAAGTCTAAAGTTCCGCCGATCGCTTTGGCGATGTCGTAGGCGATCTGCGCGCCCTGTTCGCTCATCGCCAAAACCTCCCACTTTTCCTTTTTCATCTGTTGGGTCGGCATAGCGGCGACGAGTTTCTGGGCGGCTTCGGCGCGACTTTCAAAGAGAGTCATTTAGCCAAACTCGTTGCGCCGCTAAGAAGCAGATATTTGAGATCGTCGTCTACAAAATGCACGCCCGCCCCCGCGAAAAAGTTATCCGCGTCGGGATTTAGAAAGTTGTCGTAGCCGCCATAGACGGCGACATACTTCCAAGGCAGATAACGCGCGGTAAATCTTAAATGCGCCTTATCGCCGCGAATATCGTTAGCCGCGTTAAAATCATACGCCTCTAAGGAGAGTTTAAGTCGATCGTCGTCGCTAAAGTAGTCTAGCCCCACGCCTCCCGTGTCGCGTATCAATCCGCCGCGAAACAACCAGTTGTTATAGCGCTTGCCTAATTGCGCGCTGATCAAATAGTCGTCCTTCGAGCTATGCAGTTTAGGTAAAATCGCCTTTCCGTCGCTATCTAAGCGATCGATTATCGGCGCGCCCGTAACGCCGATCATATAGTAGTTTGTCGGATTGGGCAGATAGGCGGCCGACACGACGGATTCGCCAAAGCGATCGTTAACCATTCTTAGATAGTTAAGATCGACTTGAAGCTCGGCTTTACCTGCTTTGCCCAACATCTCGTCAAGCCCTTCGAGCGTATCCGTTCCTTTTTCAAAAAAGG
>JAISRI010000077.1 GCA_031273735.1 Helicobacteraceae bacterium | reverse complement strand
TTTAGAAAAGGACAAAATGATGATTATCGTAATGAAAAACGGCGCGAGCGCGGAAGAGATCGAAGAGGTTGTTAAACATATCAAGATCTGGGGCGCTCAAGCGCACGTCGATCGCGGCGAGGTGCAAACGGTTATCGGCATTATCGGGGATAAAGCCGAGATTTTACGCAAACCTTGGACGAGTTTCGCGGGCGTAGAGAAGGCTTTGGAGGTTAGCGATCCTTTCAAAAAGGCAAGCCGCAAGTTCCACCCAAGCGACACGACGATCAATATAGAAGGCGTAAAGATCGGCGGCGGACATACGTGCGTAATCGCGGGACCGTGCTCTGTAGATACCGAAGAATATGTGGTAACGACGGCGAAGGCGGTCAAAGCGGCGGGCGCGAAGATGTTGCGCGGCGGCGCGTTTAAGCCGCGCACAAGCCCATACACCTTTCAGGGAAGCGGCGAAGACGGCTTGAAGATTCTCCAAACGGCAAAACAAGAAACCGGCTTGCCGATCGTAACGGAAGTGATGAGTATCGATCAGATTGATCTAGTCTATAAATACGCCGACGCAATTCAGATCGGAGCGCGTAACGCTCAAAACTTCAATCTTCTTAAAGCGGTTGGCAAGATGAATAAGCCCGTCATCTTAAAAAACGGCGTAGCCACCACTGCCAAAGAGCATTTGATGAGCGCGGAATACGTTATGAGCGAAGGGTTAAACGACGTTATCTTGTGTCTGCGCGGCACGCGAAGCTATGAAACGGCGTTTAGAAACGCGCTCGACGTGGCGTTGATCCCATATTTGCAAGAGCTTTCTCATCTGCCCGTGATTGTCGATAGCTCGCACTCTACGGGTGCTAGGGCGTATGTTAGCTCCGTAGCGTATGCGGGAATGGCGGCGGGCGCGGACGGACTAATTTTAGAGGTTCATCCCAATCCCTGCGAGGCGCTTTCCGACGGCGAACAGGCTTTACTGCCGCGCGATTTTGATTTCTTAATGAAAAAATTAGACGGGTTAAAAGCGTGGTCGCAAAAAGAGTGGAATAGGTTTGACAAGGCGGCAAAATAGCTTGCCTTCAACGACACTCGACGCCGTTTGGTTTTGGCGGCTTTAAGCGTTAAAAGCATAAAATCGCCGCTTTAATTGCGGTCTCGGCGGAATTGGTAGACGCGCCGTCTTCAAGCGGCGGCGGGGCGGCCAGTGGAGGCTCAAACCCTCTCGACCGCACCATTAAAGGAATCAAATGGGCGCGGTTACATTAAGCGAATTAACGGAGACGATCGGAAAGCCTATTCGTAGCGAAGAGATCAAGAGTTTGCTAGAGACAATAGGAATCAAATATCCCAAAAAGCAGATCAACATATTTTAAGAATTCTTTAGCTACTATTACGCTTTCATTTTTCAAACGGAGTAGGCAACGAAGCAATTAGAACAATCTCGTTTGAGAGGCGCATTGTGAGCTTGGATATTTTTTGGTTTCTGCCTATGGACGGAGACAGCGGGTATCTTGGCGGATCGAATAGCGCAGAGGGTGTGGGTGCCGCTTATATAGTGACAGATTGTCGCCCCTATATGTCCGCCCAAATGTTAATTACGGACAAAACGTTATGCGATATTTTGCAAAACAATTGACGGCAATATTTCAATAAAACATACGATATAACAAAGGAGTTGGACATGGAAGATAAAACGACAACGATTAAGGAACTTTTTCAAGAGGAGGGTATTCAATTTGCAATCCCTTCATACCAGCGCGCATATTCATGGGAATATGATAAGGATAAAAAACAAATTGAGCAATTTATTGCAGATATAAAGGAACAAAATCCCAATAAAAAGTATTTCTTGGGGCATTTCCTTTTTGAAAGGGATAAGAATAGCGAAAACAAATATTGGGTAATTGACGGTCAACAACGTCTTACCACAGTTGTAATATTTTTTAGTTGCCTTATCCGCAAGCTTGAAAAAATGGAGAAGGAGTTAGGTGAAATACTTGATGAAAAAGGTAAAAAAATTGAATTAAGGCAAATTAGTGAAAATTACATCAAAATAGGTAAGACATATAAATTCTCAACCGTTTCTTATGATAATCCTTTTTTTGAAAATTTAATTTTTGATAATAATAATACATCCAATGTTTACGATTCGGCTTCAACTCATAGAATTGCTAGAGCAAAGGAAGCTTTTGAAAATTTGTTTGTAAGTAAAGAGATGTCAATAACGGATATTTTATCATGGAAAAAAGTTATAGACGACGCCGTTATAACAACATTCAGAATTAATGATAAAGTGCAGGCGACACAGATATTTGCACTTCAAAATGATCGCGGCAAGGACTTAACTACTTTAGAAAAACTCAAAGCATACCTTATGCATAAGGTATATGCCGTCTCCGAAGACGGCGATCCGGAAAACTTAATAAAAAATATTGAGCTTGAATTTTCCGATATTTACAGACAAACAGAAAAAATATCATTTGATGAAGACAGGGTTTTAGGATTCCACAGTACAGCGTATTTATCAGTCGGCGGAAATCCGTTGGACAATGTAAAATCTGCAATTGCAAAGATTGATGATAATAATGGCAAGGAAAAATGGATAAAAGATTTTGTGCATACATTGAAAGAAACATTTTCTTTGATTGAAGTAATTATAAAAAAATATGAAACAAATAATGCAATAGCAGACATTTTGATCCTTGACGCCCAAAACACAATGCCGTTATTAATCAAATTATATCATTTTCATAAGGACGATGAGAAAGCCATTATTAATGCGGCTGAAATTGTGGAAAATATATTATTCAAGTTGACATATAGAACGGCGGATTATCGCACCAATAGATTACCTTATGTTGCAAGAAATTATCAAGGAGATATAAAAAGTTTGGAAAGTGAATTAAAAGAATATTCTAAAAACGGTTTTCAACAGTGGTGGAATTTTAACAGTAGTTGTAAAGATTATTTTGAAAATCATAAATATCATTATTGGAGTGGGATAAAATATATTTTTTGGAAATACGAAAATCATTTACGCGAACAAAAGCGTTACCGTCTTTTACGTCCAGTTGATTATATAAATAAATATGAGAAAAGGAATTTGGAAAATACTATTGATCATATAACGCCCCAATCGCCAGATTTTACTAAATATACTAAAAAATTTGAACGCGATTACTTAAATAATATTGGGAATTTAATGCTTATGGGTCGGGGAGATAATTCAGAAAAAAGAAACCATAATCCCGTAGATAGAATTGCGCTTTTTGATAAAGATTTTTATTCCCATGCGGAAGTAAAAAATGTTCTAGAAACTAGAAAAGTATGGAAAGAAAATGAAATTACTGAACGCAAGAAAAAAATCGTTGATTTTGTTATCAAAAAGTGGAGTCTACTGAATAAATAAAAAATGCGGACTTAATTCAAAAATTATAGAATACCGCGTCATCATTTAAGGAGATAATATGGGCGCGATTACATTAAGCGAATTAGCGGAGACGATCGGAAAGCCTATTCGTAGCGAAGAGATCAAGGATTTGTTAGAGACGATAGGAATCAAATATCCCAAAAAAGATACTATAACCAATCGCGCAGGAGAGCGTAGTTTTTGGCTTGTAGGGAAAAAGCCCGGTATAGAGTTGCTGTTTGGCGTCGAGGTCTATAACGATAAATATAAGGTAGAGCAAGCCGAGCGCAAAGGCGCGTATGTTCCTATATTGACAAACGTTCATTTTCAGAATAACGCGAAAAACGACTATCCGCATAATGTTAGTTTCGGTTCTACTTACGAGGAGTTAAAAGAGAAATTTGGCGAGCCGATACTAAATGAATACTTAGCGCGGCAACGTAGTTGGAGGATACCTTATGAGCAGGATATAGAATTTCAGATTTTTTATCATCTAGACAACGAGATAAGCAAAGTGTGCGAAATTTGGCTAAGTATCATAGAGGATAATCCGCTTATAACTCTGTATGATCCGCTCTCTTACGAAACGATCCTATATATACTTGGTTTGGATATAAAAGCAAGTATGCCGCGCTTGGAGCAAAACAGCCTTTTGAGTTATGCGACTTTCAAAAAACAGAACATTTTCTTTATATATTGGGCGGTAAAAAACGGCTTTCTTAAATTGGAAGCGGCAGATACGGATACGGCTAAGTTGAAAGCGGGAGAAATTGGCGTTGCGGAGTTTATCGCGCGGTATTTTGCCGATAAAAGTTATGTTTCAAAACGCGATTTTTTAGGAGTAGATTGGGATTTTCTTCATAAATATATCAACAATATGCCGCCATATTACATTAGCTACAGAAATGATTTTGAGGGCGTTTTTTTGAAAGATAAGGATATAAATGATCACGACGATGAGCTTAGAGAGTTGCATAAGATAGAATATAGCTTTGAAAACCTGAAAATAGTAGCGGATATTATCGATAGGCGCTTAAGCGAGTATAGAGAACATAAATTTGCCAAAAGCGCTAAAGCGTTATAACGCGCTACAAAGTTGAAAAGAGGTAAGAGGCAAACGCGATGGAGCGCCTATTGCGCCATATAAAATGTATACAAAATACCCCGTCGCGGCTTAGGTTTGAAAACTTCTGTAGAATATTCAGTTCAAAACCAACCCGACCGCCAAAGGTTATGGAGTTGGACAAAAACTTGACAATGATAGACTAAAGTTGTATGATGGCGCGAAACTAAAGTTTGGAGCAAAACCAAATGGAACTCTTTGAAAAATTGACCAATCAACTGCGCGAAACGCTCGATAGCGCCGTAAGTTTAGCCTTGTTTGCGAAAAATCCCGAAGTCGCGCCTTTGCACCTGTTATGGGCGCAACTAACCACGACAAATTCGCTGATCAACCAAGCGCTAAACAAAATGAACGTCGAACGCGCCCCGATCGAGCTTGAGGTTAAATCAGAAGCCGCGCGTCTGCCAACCGCGTCGTCGGTTAGCAAGGAGCATATCAAAATCTCGCGGGAATTGACGGACGCTTTTCAAAAGGCGGAGGCAAAAGCGCAAGCGCTTGGCGATCGCTTCATCGCCGTCGATACGTTTTTCTTATCCTGCGCCGATCGCTTCAAGCCGATCCTTTCAAAATACCTCGATCTTTCCGAGTTTGTCAAGACGATCGAGGCTATGCGCGGCGGCAAAAAGATCGAAACGCAAAACGCCGAAGAGACCAACGAAGCGCTTGAAAAATACGGCGTCGATCTGACCGCTAAAGCCCGCGAAAACAAACTTGATCCCGTGATTGGGCGCGACGAGGAGATCGGCAGAATGATGCAGATTTTGTTGCGCAAAACCAAAAACAACCCGATACTTCTAGGCGATCCGGGCGTGGGCAAAACGGCGATTGTCGAGGCGCTCGCGGAACGTATCGTTAAGCGCGACGTGCCGACAAGTCTCTTGAATAAACGCTTAATCGCGCTTGACCTAGGCGCGTTGATCGCGGGCGCGAAATATCGCGGCGAGTTTGAGGAGCGCCTAAAAGCGGCGATCGGCGAAGTTCAAAAAGACGAAAACATTATCCTTTTTATCGACGAAATCCACACGATTATAGGCGCGGGCGCCGGCGAAGGAAGTATGGACGCGGCAAACCTGCTAAAACCCGCGCTATCAAGGGGCGAATTGCGATGTATCGGCGCGACGACGTTAAAAGAGTATCGCAAGTACTTTGAAAAAGACGCCGCTATGCAAAGGCGCTTTCAGCCCATAATGGTCGGCGAACCTAGCGCGGCGGAAGCGCTCGCGATTATGCGCGGGTTGAAAGAGCGGCTAGAGGCGCACCACAACGTAACGATCGAGGATAAGGCGCTTGTTGCGGCGGTTCGTTTAAGCGATCGTTATATAACCGATCGGTTTTTGCCCGATAAGGCGATCGACCTGATCGACGAGGCGGCAAGCGAGCTAAAACTTCAGATAGAATCCGCGCCCGCCGAACTCGATCGCGCTAGGCGGGAGCAAGCGCGGCTACGAATAGAGCTAGAAGCGCTTAAAATGGAGAAAAATGATAAAAACAAAGCGCGTCTCGAGCAAATAGAAAAGGAGCTTGGCGATACGGACGAGAGGGCGCGATCGCTTCAGGCGCGTTTTGAAAATGAAAAAAAGGTTTTCGATTCGATCGCGGCTTTGAAAATCAAAGAGGAGGAGCTAAAGCGAGAAGCCGAACTTGCCAAACGCGATAGCGACTTTAGCAAGGTTGCAGAAATTGAATACGGCAAGATTCCCGCGCTTAAAAAGGAGCTTTTGGCGCTAAACGAAAAACAAAAATCGATCGACGAACAGGGAGCGTTGCTTAAAAATGGCGTCGATGAAGATGCGATCGCCGCGATCGTGAGCAAATGGACGAGTATTCCCGTAAAAAAGATGCTACAAAGCGAGCGCGATAAGTTTTTGAACGTGGGCGCGGAACTTAGCAAAAGCGTGATAGGGCAGAAAAAAGCGATCGACGCGGTAAGCGCGGTAATCAAAAGAAGCAAGGCGGGATTAAGCGACGAAACGCGCCCGATCGGTAGCTTCCTTTTTTTGGGACCAACGGGGGTAGGCAAAACCGAAACGGCGAAAACTTTGGCGCGGTTTTTGTTTGATAGCTCTCGCGCCCTTTTGCGCTTCGATATGAGCGAATATATGGAAAAGCATAGCGCAAGCCGTTTGGTAGGCGCGCCGCCGGGCTATGTGGGCTACGAGGAAGGCGGGCAGCTGACGGAAGCCGTCCGAAGAAAGCCTTATAGCGTCGTCTTATTTGACGAGATCGAAAAGGCGCACCCCGACGTTTTTAATATGCTTTTGCAGGTTTTAGACGATGGGCGGCTGACGGACAACAAGGGCGTAACCGTCGACTTCAAGAATACGATCGTTATCTTGACTTCCAATCTAGCAAGCGCCGAGATCGCTGAAATCAAAGACGAAAAAGCCAAAGAGGAGGCTATCTGGAAGGCTTTACGCGCCAATTTTCGCCCTGAGTTTCTTAACCGACTAGACGATATTGTCGTCTTTAATCCGCTAGAGTTCGATCATATTTTGGGGATTTTAGACAATACAATCGACGACTTGCGATTGCGCCTTAGCGCAAAAGAGATCGCGCTAGAGTTTAGCGACGAAGCAAAAAGAGCGATCGCGCAAAGCGGCTTCGATCCCGATTTTGGAGCGCGTCCTTTGCGCCGCGCCGTCGATCGGCTAGTTGAAAATCGACTAAGCGAGCTGATTTTGCGAGGCGAACTAGCGGCGGGATCGACTGCGCGTTTCGATCTTGAAAACGGCGAAATAGTCGCTCAAATCGCCTAACTTTTCACGCAAATCCTACATCGCCGTCGTTCCGCGAAGCGGCGGCAAAGCCGACGCTCGCAATGCGGAGCAGTAGCTTCCTGCGAACTTTTCGTAAGCGGGAATAACTCTATGTAGGTTTTGTCGCGCTAAGGGCGTTTTTGGCAAATACGTTAACTTTTTAATTTGGATTTACGACGCTTTATACGGCGGGTTTTTTGCGCCTCCACATTCAAGCTGACTAAAATGCCGTTATCCTTGTCCATATGCGGGATATAAGCCTGCGAATAGTCGTCGATTTGCGCATGTTCGGTTTCGCGCCAATCATAACGCCAATCTTGCTCCCCCCCCCCCCCCCAATAAAGCCAACCTCCTTGAGGAGTTTAACAAGCGAGGGATAGTCAAAAAGGTTGTAGTGAATGTTGTATAGATAGTCCTGCCGTCCAAAAATTAAGCCGATTACCAAGTCCAATCTGCCGTATTTTTGATAGACCTCGCATACCGCCGCAAAGTTTGGCGCCGCGAGTCGTAAAATGCCGTTTGGTTTTAATACGCGCTTCCACTCCGTAAGAACCCGCGCGACGTCGCTACGTTTGAAATGCTCCAAAACGTGGCAGGCGTAGATCAGATCGACGCTATTATCCGCGATATATGGTAAAACGTCGATTTGACTAACGTGATCGACATGCGGATAATCCACAGCGTCTATATGCGTAAAGCCCTGAATATACCGCTTGCCGCAACCCAAATGTAATTTCATCGTTCGCCTCCCGTATTTATTAGCGCTTCATTTTTTGCCTCTCGCAAATCCGCCGCGACCATCTCTTTAACTAGATCGTTAAAGCTGGTTTTTGCCTTCCAACCCAATTTATGCCGCGCTTTCGCCGCGTCTCCAAGCAACGTTTCCACTTCGGCGGGGCGAAAATAGCGCGGATCGACCGCCACGATAATGCGATCGCTTTGATCGTAACCTTTTTCGTCCTCGCCCTCGCCGCGCCAACGAATCGTTATGCCAAGCTCTTTTGCCGCCGCCTCAACAAACTCGCGCACGCTGTATTGCTCTCCCGTAGCGATCGCGAAATCTTCGGGCTTTTCTTGTTGCAACATAAGCCACATCATCTCGACGTAGTCTCGGGCGTGTCCCCAATCGCGTTTTGCGTTTAGGTTGCCCAAATATAAACAATCCGCCGCGCCGAGTTTAATGCGCGCCAGCGCTCGCGTGATCTTGCGCGTAACAAAGGTTTCGCCGCGAATCGGGCTTTCGTGATTAAATAAAATCCCGTTGCAGGCGTATATGCCGTATGCCTCGCGGTAATTAACGGTAATCCAATAGGCGTAAAGTTTAGCGACGGCGTATGGGCTACGCGGGTAAAACGGCGTGGTTTCTCGTTGCGGGATTTCGCGCGCCAAGCCGTAAAGCTCGCTTGTAGAAGCCTGATAAAAACGCGTCTTTTTTTCCAAACCAAGCATACGGATCGCCTCTAGTAGGCGAAGCGCGCCTAGCGCGTCGGAATTGGCGGTATATTCGGGTTCCTCAAAACTCACCGCGACGTGGCTTTGCGCGGCTAAGTTATAAATCTCGTCTGGTTGCGTTTTTTGAATAATATGCGAAAGGCTAGAGCTATCCGTCATATCGCCGTGATGTAAGAAAAAACGAACGTTTTTTTCGTGTTGATCATGCATAAGATGATCGATTCTCGCGGTATTAAACAAACTAGTTCTTCGCTTGATTCCATGAACGATATAGCCTTTATCGAGCAAAAACTCGGAAAGATAAGCGCCGTCTTGTCCCGTAACGCCCGTAATTAAAGCTACTTTAGCCATTTATAACCCTCTCTTTGCTTAGATAGTCCGCGTATGCTTTTTTTATCCCCTCTTTTAACGGGATTTTATAGCTCCAGCCAAGCGCTTTCATACGCGAAACGTCTAATAGTTTTCGCGGCGTTCCGTCAGGTTTTGTCGCGTCGAATACGATTCTGCCGCTAAAGCCTACTATATCCATTATTATTTCGGCTAATTCGCGGATTGTAATATCTTCGCCGCAACCGATATTATATAGCCCGCTCTTAACGCCTTTTTGCATCAAAAATACGCAAGCGTCCGCTAGATCGTCAGCGTCGAGAAATTCGCGTCTAGGAGCGCCGCTACCCCAAACGACAATTTCCTTATCGCCGCGCGATTTCGCCTCGCGCGCTTTGCGAATCAGCGCGGGTAAAACGTGGCTGTTTTGCAGATCGTAACGATCGTTTAATCCGTATAGGTTTGTAGGCATAACGCTAAAAAAGTTAGCGCCGTATTGCGCGTTAGCGCTCTCGCATAACTTAACGCCCGCGATCTTTGCGATCGCGTAAGGTTCGTTTGTGGATTCCAACGCGCCCGTTAAAAGATACTCCTCTTTGATCGGTTGCGGACACTCGCGCGGATATATGCAACTAGAACCTAAAAAACATAAACCGCTAACGCCCGATTGCAAAGCGCCGTAAATAACGTTTGTTTCGATCTGTAAGTTTTCGTAGATAAAATCGGCGCGGTATATGTTGTTGGCGTTGATTCCGCCCACTTTTGCCGCCGCTAAAAAGATAAAATCGATCTTTTGCGATCGCAAAAAATCAAAAACCGCCTTTTGATCAAGCAGATCAAGCTCTTTGCGATCGCGCAAAATAAGATTGTCGTAGCCCAACGATCGCAAACGGCGAACGATCGCCGATCCGACCATTCCTTTATGCCCCGCAACGTATATTTTTTTGCTATACATAACCGCTTTCTATAAAAAATCTTCGGCATTATAACGTTATATACTTACGGGCGACGACGATTTGGGTTGTTGAGTTATAATTCGCCGCATGAACGGTTTAACAATCACTGAAAAAATCTTTTCCGATCGTTGCGGCGAGGCGACGCGATCGGGCGAAATAGTCCGCGTTAAGGTCGATATGACGATCGGCAACGACATTACCACTCCATTGAGTATTCGCGCTTTCGAGAGCGCGGACGCGACGCGGCTCGCCAACCCCGAAGGTTTCGCGCTTTGTATGGATCACTTTATTCCCGCCCAAAGTATCAACGCCGCCAATCAGGCGCGAATTAGCCGCGATTTTGCGTTAAAACATAATTTGCCCAATTTTTTCGACGAAAAAGAGATGGGCATAGAACACGCGCTGTTGCCGGAAAAGGGGCTGATCGTCCCCGGCGATATTATTATCGGAGCGGATAGCCACACCTGCACGCACGGCGCTTTGGGCGCGTTTGCGACGGGTATGGGATCGACCGATCTTGCCTATACGATGGCGACGGGCAAAAATTGGTTTAAGGTTCCAGCTTCGATTAAGATCGAGCTACGCGGCAAACCCGCAAAATGCGTCTATGGCAAAGATATAATTCTTGAAACGATTGCGCGATTGGGCGTTAGCGGCGCGACCTACAAAGCGCTGGAGTTTGTCGGCGACAGTTTAGAGCGTCTTGGAATGGACGATCGCTTCAGTCTTTGTAATATGGCGATCGAGGCGGGCGCGAAAAGCGGAATTATCGCTTACGACAAGATTACCGAAGCCTTTTTAGGCGGCAAAAAACTCGCCCGAAAACCCAAGATTTTCGCGTCGGACGCAGACGCTTTCTACGAGCAAACGATAACGATCGACGCGGATCAAATGGAACCGATCGTAGCTTTTCCGTTCCTGCCCGATAACAAGCGGACGATTAGCGAAGCCGTTAAAGAGCGCGTAAAGATCGATCAAGCGTTTATCGGCAGTTGCACAAACGGGCGCATAAGCGATCTTAGAATTGCCGCAAACATATTAAAAGGGCGCAAAGTCGCCCGCCATTCGCGTCTGATCGTTACTCCCGCGACGCAAAAAATCGCCTTGCAAGCGCAAAAAGAGGGACTTTACGAGATTTTTGCCGAAGCTGGCGCGGCCGTTAGCAATCCTACTTGCGGCGCGTGTTTGGGCGGCTATATGGGTATTTTGGGCGATAACGAGCGGTGTATAAGCGCAAGCAACCGTAACTTTGTGGGCAGAATGGGCGCTAAAACGAGCGAGGTTTATCTTGCAAATACGGCGGTCGTCGCGGCAAGCGCGATCGCGGGCGAGATAGCCGATCCTAGAGAGTTCTGACCGCTTTAACTCGCAAAAGCGATATAATAACAATGACGCTAATCAAAAAACGAGGGGACAAACGCAATGTTGGTTACTCTTTCGCAACGTTATCTAGGACGCGATCGCTTAATCGCTCGCGCAAACAGGCTCTATCCCGCCGTAATTGGGGGGGGGGGGGGGCGAACGTAACGAATGCGCGCGAACCCTCTTGGCGCTTGCGCCGCAAAAAGCAAAAGCGGCGGCGGTCTTTGACCCTCTTTTCGTCGGATCGAAAGAGTTTCTTGCCGCATAATCAAATATTTAAAGGCTATTATTATGTTAAAAATTAACGCGAAAAGACGCGCCCAATGTTAGCGGAGCTTAAAGTTTTACTTGTAGAGGACGATCACGGCGTACTCGACGCGATCGCTAGATCGCTTGGGCGTTATGTGGGCGAACTCTATCTTGCGACAAACGGCAAAGAGGGACTTCATATCTTTTCGCTATACAAACCCGATATTGTTATCACCGACATTAAAATGCCCGTTATGGACGGAATTACGATGGCGCGCGAAATTCGCTTAGTCAATTCCGAAACGCCGATTATCGTCGTTTCCGCGTTTAACGACGCGGAGTTTATGACAAGCGCGATCGATCTAGGCGTTAGCCAATATCTATTTAAGCCGATCGAATTAGAGCGATTGCTCTCGGTTTTGGAGCGGTGCGCGCAAAACTACTGTTTAAAGCGCGAAATCAAGAAAAAGGCGGAGGAGTTAAACGCCAGCGTTAAAGTTTTGACCGACTACAAAAAGGCGATCGACGCGAGCGCGATCGTTTCAAAATCCGACGTTAACAACAAAATCATAGAGGCTAACGACGCTTTTTGCGCCGCTCTTGGCTACTCGCGCGGCGAGATCGTAGGCAAAAATTACAGCCTATTCGCGCACCCAAAAGAATCGCCCGAAACGCTTAACGCGATCTCTCTTGCGATTGCCAACAAGCAGATATTTAACGGCGTCGTTCGCAACGTAGCCAAAAACGGCGATACAAAGTATTTTCATCTGACGATCGCGCCTATTGTGGATAGCGACGGCGCGGTTTTGGAGTATCTTGATTTGCGCCAAGATATTACGACGATGGCGACAAGACATTACGTTAGCGAATTAACCTCGCTTCCCAACCGTAACGCCCTTCGATACGATCTTGAATCCGCGCCGCTACCCGCGTTGATACTTGTTAATCTTGACGGATTTAGCTCCATCAACGACGTTTATGGAAACAAGATCGGCGATAATGTTTTAATCGGCGTAGGCGAGGCGTTAAAGCGTTATCTCGCCGAAATGCCAGGAAACGCTACGGTCTATAAACTATCCGCCGACGAGTTCGGCGTTTTAGCGCCCGATCAGAGCAAATGCGGCGGAATGAGAGAGTTTGTAAAGGAGCTTTTAACGCGGCTTGATCGAGAGACTTTTATATTTGACGACCATGAAATACTTATTAGCGCAAAGGCGGGTTACGCGCTTTCTAAAATCAACGCGGCGACTAAAGCGGATATGGCTCTAAGAATCGCCAAACGCGAAAATAAAAACGCGGTCTGTTACGACGACGTAAAGGGGCTTGAAGAAGAGTTTGCGCACAACGTCAAATTGGTCGCTAAGATCAAAAAAGCGCTCGACGAAGATCGCATAGTTCCATTTTTTCAACCCGTCGTCGATCTAAAAACGGGCGCGGTAGTCCAATACGAATGTTTAATGCGTATTGCGGAGGATAACGGCGCTTTTATGGAAGCCAGAGAGTTTTTGGAATTGGCGCGAAAGACGAGGCAATATAGCAAAATGTCGCGGATTATGATTGAAAAATCGTGCGAATACTTCGCCGATAAGCCGTATGATTTTAGTCTAAATATGAACGCGGACGACGTTCGTAGCGAAGAAACTAAAAAACATCTTAAGCGGGTTATTGAAAAAACGGGCGTAGCGCGGCGATTCGTGGCGGAGTTTTCGCAAGCCGAACCGCTCGATAGCGACTTTCCCAACATAGCGAAGTTCGCCAAAGATATTCAATCTTGGGGCGCTCGCGTGGCGATCGACGACTTTGGAATCGGCTATTTGAGCTTTAGAAACATCGTAAAACTTAACGCCGATTTCGTCAAAATCGACGGCGCGATCGTCGCAAATATGGATTCGGATCGCAACAGTTTGGCGTATACGGAAATTATCGCTAGTTTCGCGGAAAAGTTAGGCGCGGGCGTTATCGCAAAAAGCGCGAGCAAAAAATCGATCGCGCAGTTGGCAAAACGGCTTGGGATCGGCTACGCGCAAGGATTTTTATACTCTAAGCCTTTGGGACAGATTGGCGCGAAGTGATCTTGGCGATTGAATCGAGTTGCGACGACAGCGCAATCGCCCTAATCGATCGCGCTACTCTAAAGATCGTTTTCGAGGCGAAAGTTTCGCAAAACGAGGCGCACAATCCCTTTGGCGGCGTAGTTCCAGAGCTTGCCGCAAGGCTTCACGCCGAAAACCTGCCGAAACTTTTAGAGGGCGCGAAACCGTATTTTTCGCAAATCGAGGCGATCGCCGTCGCAAACGAGCCTGGACTAACCGTCGCGCTTGCCGAAGGAGTGGTGATGGCGCAGGCGCTCTCCTTGGCTTTGAAAAAACCGATCTTGCCGATTCACCATATTAAAGGTCATCTATATTCGCTTTTTTTGCAAAACAACAGCGCTTTTCCTCTTAGCGCGGCGATGGTAAGCGGCGGGCATACGCTCTTGATCGAGGCGCAAGATTTTATCCGCGTTAAACAGATCGCTTCGAGTCTTGACGACGCGCTTGGCGAGGCTTTTGACAAGATCGCCAAAATGTTGGGGTTGGGCTATCCGGGCGGCGGCGCGATAGAGGAGTTGGCGCAAAAAGGCGATCCAAAACGCTTTGATTTTCCGTTGCCGCTTAGAAACGATCCGCGTTTGGCTTTTAGTTTTTCGGGGTTAAAAAACAGCGTTCGTTTGGCGATCGAATCTTTGCGCGTTCTGAACGATCAGGCAAAAGCCGATATTGCCGCTTCGTTTCAAAAAGCGGCGTTCGATCATCTTTTGGACAAAACGCGCCGTTACGTTAGTAAGGCGCGCCCGCGACGAATAGGGTTAATCGGCGGCGTAAGCGCGAATAAACTCCTGCGCGATCGTTTCGCCGCTCTATGTCGCGATTACGATTGCGAACCGTTGTTCGCTCCCGTCGAGTATTGCGGCGACAACGCGGCTATGATCGCTAGAGCGGCGATCGACGCTTATAAATTAGATTTGTTTTGCGAACCCGATCGGATTGCCGTTCGCTCCCGATCGGCGTTTTGCTAAAATGTCGCTTTTAGATTAAGGAATGTTTTATGATCGCAAGCGAAAACTCGATTAGAGCGTTGGTAAAAGCGTCCATAGAAGCTTATGCAGAAGGATTTGAGTTAAGGCATGTCAAAGAAAAAGACGACCCTGACGGCGTAATCAATATGAAAATTCATAACGTTTTTATCGCCGCGCTTGGTTCCGAAATACAATATTATACCGCGTTAGTTCGTTCGCTAGATAGCTCGCTTGGTAATATGTTAGAAAAACTAGCCGTTAATATAGCGTCTTTATTTTATAAGGTATCTCAGGAGGTAGAGGGCGTTTTATATCCAAAACAAACGCAGATAATCGCCGCTTTGTTGGAGAATTATAAAAGCCGCAAAAAACGTCCGCAAAGTAGAGATTATATTACATTACGCAATATTGAACCTCTCTCTAAAGGAGCCGATAAGAGGCACGATAGCGATTATTATCTAATTGATCAAGAAAGCGGCGATCATTATCTAATAGAGTTAAAGATCGGCGGCGATCTGGATAACAAAAAAGCGCGATCTGAAAAAGAGGCTATTCTTGAACAATACGCGATTCTTTCAAACACGCTTGAAAAAAGCAAAAATATAAAGATATATTTTGCGACGGCATATAATCGCTTTGGCGAAAACAAAATATGGAAGCAAGAACGCGTCAAACAATTTTTTGCGGACGACGAGTTACTTATAGGTAAAGATTTTTGGAATTTTATCTGTAAGTCAAGAGACGGATATGATATTGTTTTAGACGAATATAAAAAACATGCGTCCATTATTTTGCGTTCGTTAGAAAATATCAAAAAAACCTATTTAGGATAAGTATGTATAAAAACAGCGATATTTACAATACCGACGCTTTTACGAAGTTGAAAGAAATACCAGATCATAGCGTCGATCTGATATTAACCGATCCGCCGTATAATCTTAGCGCCTATTCTACGGGGAATATGAAATTTTCTTGGCGCAAAGAGATTAATAACGATTTGGCGCAGTGGGATAAGAAAGATTTGAACCCCGCCGATCTAAAAGAGGACTTTATGAGAGTTATTAAACCTACGGGGAATATTTTTGTATTTTGCAGTTATAACTTAATAGGTAAATGGCACGAGGTTTTCGATCCGCTTTTTGATACCTTTCAATTTTTTGTCTGGCATAAATCAAACCCCATTCCTAAGTTTAGAAAAGCTGGATTTTTGAACAGTTGCGAACTAATTGTTTGTATGTGGAACAAAGGGCATACGTGGAACTTTGGCAAACAAAATGAAATGCACAATTTTTTTGAATCGCCAATTTGTATGTCGCCCGAACGTATAAAAGAGCCTAACCATCCTACGCAAAAACCCGTAAAATTACTTTCTCATCTATTAAAAATCGCGAGCGCCGAAAACGATACTATTCTAGATCCGTTTATGGGGCTTGGATCGACGGGGGTCGCGGCGCTAGCGAATAATAGGAAGTTTATCGGAATTGAAATCGAAGAAAATTATTTTAACTCGGCAAAAAAGAGATTAGATTCGCTAGCGATCGAATCTTTGCCGTTTCAAGGAGTTTCTCGATGCGTCTGTTATTGATTTTCGCTTTTTTATCGGCGTTTGCGTCCGCCGCGCCGATCAACGCGATCGCGGCGGTAGTCGAGGGCGAACCGATCACGCTTTACGACATTGAGACCTTTGCCGCAAGCGAGAAAATTACGAAGGCGATCGCGCTTGATCGTCTGATCGACGTTCGTTTGCGCGAGGCGAAAATTAAAGAGTTGGGCTTAAGCGTCGGCGCGGACGAGGTCGATTCGCGAGTCGATCTGATCGCCAAGCGCAACAACCTTGACGCGGCAACGCTTAAAGAGGTCTTAATTCGACGCGGCGCGGATTTTGACAAATACCAAGAAGAGATCAAAGAGACGCTCCTAAACGAAAAGATTGCCGCCTACGTTTTAGCGGGGACGCAAATACCCGTTTCCGAAGAGGAGATCGAGCGTTTTTACGCCGCCAATCCGTCATTATTTACTCAACCTAGCGAAATTGTCGTGATTCAATACGCCGCCAAAGACGAGCGG